>CAYRIU010000017.1:0-3900 GCA_964424615.1 uncultured Gammaproteobacteria bacterium
AAAAAAGCCGTAGTCAATGTCAATAATATTCTCAACAAAGAATTGGCTGGCTTAGAAGTGACTGAGCAAAAGAAGATCGACGCATTGATGATAGAGATAGATGGTAGTAAAAATAAAAGCAAATTGGGGGCCAATGCTATCTTGGGTGTTTCACTGGCTTGTGCTCATGTAGCCGCCAAAGCCAATGCCCAAGCTTTGTACAAATATTTGCGTCAGCTTTATGATCACAAGTTGACTACTTGGACCTTACCAACTCCAGTGGTCAATGTCATCAATGGTGGTAAGCATGGTAGCACCAATATCAATATTCAAGAGTTTTGGGTTGTACCACAAGCTGCTCCGACTTTTGCAGAAAAATTAAGACAGGCAGCGGAAATTTTTCATAAATTAGGTAACCTTTTGTCTTCTATAGGCTTGGATACTGATCTAGGCAATGAAGGAGGTTATTCGCCCCATGTACAGTCTCATAGGCAAGTTTTTGATCTTTTGCATCAGGCTGTAGAGTCAGCTGGCTATCAGTCGGGACAAGATATATTATTGGGTGTTGATGCTGGCGCTTCTGTATTTTTTGATCATCAGCATAATGTATATAAACTACCACTAGATAATGCTCAATTTTCTGCTACAGAGTTGACGGATTATTATCTACATTTGATGCAGTCTTATGATTTACGTTTTTTGGAAGATCCTTTTGATGAAGAGGATTGGTCAGCTTGGAAGCATTTTACTCATGATGATTTTGTAAAAAATAATCATGTCAAAGTCATTGGCGATGATTTGTTTGTGACCAATATTGAGCGTCTACAAAAAGGTATTGATCTAGGGGCTGCTAATACCATCTTGATCAAGCCCAACCAAATCGGCACTTTGACTGAGACCTTATCAGCTATCACTATGGCCAAGAAAAATAATTATCAAGTAGTGATATCTCATCGTAGTGGTGAGACCAATGATACGACTATTGCTGATTTGGCTGTAGCGGTCAACGCTGATTATATCAAAACTGGCTCTACTGCTCGTGGTGAGCGTATAGCCAAATACAATCGTTTGTTAAATATTGAACAAAGTTTACGATAATGTTGAATTTAAAAAACAACAAATTACCACTAGTTTTGATGGTTTTGGATGGCTGGGGCTTGAGTCGTGAAGTTACTGGCAATGCTATTGCCTTGTCCAAGACACCAAACATTGATCATTATTTTGATAAATATGCACACACCACCATCAATGCTTCTGGTGAATATGTAGGTCTACCAAAAGGTCAGCCAGGCAACTCCGAAGCAGGACACATGAATATCGGTGCTGGTCGTGTGGTAGAGCAAGATGATGTGGCTATATCAAAAAGTATAAACAACGGAACTTTTTTCAAAAACCCCGCTTTTTTGCAGGTAGTCAAACATGTGAAAAAAAATAATTCTGATATACATTTGATGGGTTTGATTTGCGATGTTTCTAGTCCACATTCAGACATGGATCATCTTTTGTCTTTGCTGAGTTTGTTTGTTAACAAAACCAAACAAAAAATATATTTGCATCTTTTTACTGATGGTCGTGATAGTCCGCGTTTTGCTGCTTTAAAAATTTTGAATCATTATCAAAAGGTTTTTAATAGTCCACGCGTGCAAGTAGCTAGTATCATGGGTCGTTTTTATGCCATGGATAGGAAAAAATCTTGGGATAGGACCAAGATGGCTTATGAGGCTATCACTATGGGTCATGGCAAGGTTGCTCGGACTGCTGAAGATGCTGTCAGCCAAGCTTACAATCGTGGTGAGAGTGATGAATTTATCTTGCCCACTGTGATTGTCGATGAGCAAAACAAGCCAGTAGGAGCTATAGGTGATGACGATGCTGTAGTATTTTTTAACTTGCGTTCTGATCGTGCTCGTCAGTTATCCAAATTTTTTGTCCAACCAAATTTTGAGCAAAAAAATCCTGGTTCTTTTTCTCGTCCAGCATTTATAAAAAATTTACTTTTTGTAGCCTTGACTGACTTTGGGCCGGATCTGGATAGTATTTTGACAGCTTTTCCCAGCATTGATTTGCAGGGTACTTTGGTCTCGGCTATGTCTGATTATCGTCAACTTTATATTGCAGAATCAGAAAAATATGCTCATGTCACTTATTTTTTCAATGGCGGCTATGATCGTGTACTGGTGGGGGAGAAGCGCGTCAATATACCTTCACCTAGTGTTGCTACTTATGATCAGAAGCCGGCCATGTCAGCTAGAGAGATTACCAAATACGTGGTCAAGGCCATAAATAAAAAAGAGTATGATTTTATTGTTTTGAATTTTGCTAATCTAGATATGGTTGGGCATACTGGCAATCTGCATGCTGCTATCAAGGCTGTCGCTGTAGTGGATGAGTGCCTAGGTGCTATAGTCAAAGCTGTTCTCAAAAAAAAGGGTACAGCTGTCATTACGGCTGATCATGGTAATATAGAAGATATGATCAATCTAAAGACTGGTGAAGTAGAGACTGAACATTCTTGTAACAAAGTGCCATTGATAGTCATCAATGATCAAGATAAATATAAATTGAAAGATAATGGTAGTTTGTGTAATGTGGCTCCTACTATTTTAGATATTTTGGATATCAAAAAACCTACCGAGATGACAGCGGATTCATTAATCACAAAATAAAAAATAAAATGAATAGACCAAGACCAGTAGTTTTAATCATCCTTGATGGCTTTGGTATCGCGCCTCCAGCTCGATCCAATGCTATTTCTTTGGCTAAGACTCCAAATTTTGATAAATTTGCTGCCAATTATCCAGTCATGCCTATTGCTGCCTCAGGCGAAGCAGTTGGCTTATCTTGGGGTGAAATGGGCAATAGTCAAGTTGGACACTTGTCTTTGGGTTCTGGATTGATTCCTTATCAAAATTTGCCACGCATCAACAAATCTATTACTGACGGTACTTTTGCAAAAAATGAAGCCTTTCTCAAAGCTATTGAGCATGCCAAGAGCAAAAATAGTGCCATGCATTTAGTTGGCTTGGTCAGTAATGGCGGTATTCATAGCTACAACGAACATCTTTATGCGTTGGTGGAGTTGATGCATGAGCACAAAGTGGATCAGGTTTATATTCATGCTTTTTTGGATGGCCGTGATACTTTGTACAATAGTGGTACCAATTTTATCAGCAAACTACAAGATAAGCTCAAAGACATAGGTGTGGGGACTATTGCTACACTTGGTGGTCGCTTTTGGGGGATGGATAGAGACAATCGTTGGGATCGCATAGAAAAATCTTATCGTGCTATGGTCGATGGTCAGTCAGATGAAAAATTTGATGATCCTATCAAAGCTATAGAGAGTTATTATGCCAAGAGTATTTTTGATGAGCAGATTCCACCAACTGTCATTGTCGATGATATGAAAAATCCCCGTGGTCAAATAAAAAATGATGACTCGGTTATATTTTTTAATTTTAGATCTGATCGTGCTCGTCAGTTGACCACAGCTTTAGTTTTGCCTGGTTTTGAAAAATTTTCTCGTCAGTATTTGGACAATTTATTTTTTGTCACTATGACAGAGTATGAAAAAGATTTGCCAGTCAATGTCGCTTTTCCTCCTTTGATTATAGACAATCCTTTGGCCAAAATAGTTTCTGACGCTGGCCTAAAACAGCTCCATATAGCTGAAACTGAAAAATATGCTCACGTCACTTATTTTTTCAATGGCGGTCAAGAGCAGATTTTTGAGGGAGAGGAGAGATTGCTTGTGCCTTCGCCTCAAGTCACTTCTTATGACCAAAAACCAGCCATGTCAGCTAGAGAGATTACAGCCAAGGTCACCCAAGCCATCAAAGAGGGTAAATTTGATTTTATAGTGCTCAATTTTGCTAATCCTGATATGGTTGGGCATACGGGCAATATCCAGGCTACTGTAGA
>CAYRIU010000018.1:0-2792 GCA_964424615.1 uncultured Gammaproteobacteria bacterium
CGGTCTTGATCATGGCTATATCTGGTATAGTAATTCTGGTCAAAAAGAAAAAATTATTTCCCGCTGGAAAAAAAATGACACCATCTCCGTGGAGGAGATAGTCAGATCTGCTTTGAAAAATGGTGATCAACTAGAGATTGACTATATAGACGAGCAGGGTAAAACCAGTAAACGTAAAATTGACATTCAAAATATTAACGGTTCCAAGATCAAAGCTTTTTGTTATCTGCGCGATGCCATCAGAGTGTTTGAATTAGATAAAATAAAAAAAGCCAAGATTGTTGGTAAAATGAAAAGCTGGCAGAATAGTTTATTGTAGGCTTTGCTACTCTTTTTGTTTGGCCAAAAAGAGTAGCCAGAAAAAGCCATCAGCTAGCATAAAAATCTAAAGAATTTATTGCTCCTGGTCGCTATTTTTGTGAACTCCCCATTCGACTCGCTTCGCTCGCTCAGGGTCAAACAGCACAAAAATAGCAGCGACCATTCGCGGCTAAATTCTAAGATTTTTCTGAAAGCTGAATTTTTTAAAGTAGCCGAGAAAGGCTATTTTTTTGTTTGTCTTATTTACTATTGACAAAATATCTTATATATGTTATACTACTATATTAATTTAAAAGTACCTTAAAATACTTGCGAAAATAGCCACTTTATAGCTATAGCGTATAGATTAGCTAATATTAGTCAGTTTATACGCTGTAGCTATGAAACAAAACTTACTTTTTGCTCCTTGCATAGTGTAAGGGTAAAAAGAGGTTCAGACCAAGTACGAGGGTGTAATGAGCGAGCAGAACAACGTCAACGTTCATGTCATCGATTTCGACGCCGATCCCTTCGTGCCCAAAGGCTGGGGAGTCTCGGAGCACACCAAGGGTGGCAAGCTCGAGTTCGATCCGAGCAAGGTCACGCTGTACCTCGACGAGGAGCAGCAGAACGTCGGTACGATTGTCGGCGCCAAGCTTCGTGAGAAGCTCAAGGGCAAGGCGGTCTTCAACGCCAATCTGCTCGAGTTCTATTTGAAGAACCCGCACCTGATCCCTGACGAGTGGAAGGATAAGAACGTCTTTTTCTGGGGCACGATCTATAGCAATGCGTGGTGCATCCTCTGTGTGCGCTGTCTTTCCTGGGACTGGGGCTGCTGCTGCTGGGGCTGGAACTACCTTTGGCTCGGCAGCAGCTTCCACGACTACTTTCCTGCTACTATCTCCGCAAGTAACTAGTGATTCATCTTTGCTCTCGGGCGGAGTGAGTCCATGACTCATAAGGCCTCGGTAGCATCCCAACACGGGGGTGCCGAGGTCTTTTTTATTTTAAATAAAAAGCCCGCTTATTTTTTTATTATGTCATTGCGAGGAGCCATAGGCGACGAAGCAATCCATAGTTGTAGATTGCCACGCTCTCCGCCAGCTGGCGGATCGCTCGCAATGACGATAGACAGGAACAGCGGGCTTTAAATTTATCTATTCTTTTTATGCAACTGCACAGTGTTGTAGAGTAGCATGGCGACGGTCATCGGGCCTACTCCACCAGGCACTGGTGTGATATGACTTACTTTTTCAAAAACAGCGGTGTAGTCTACATCGCCTACAATATGGTTGTTATCAATTTTGTTGGTACCGACGTCAATGACAATAGCCTGGTCCTTGACCATGTCTTCTTTGATGAAAAATGCTTGACCAATAGCCACAATAAGAATATCAGCGTTGCTGGTGTATTTTTTTAATTCTGGATTTTTGGGGTCAACCAGCTGTGCTTGGATATTTTGGTCAGCTAAGACTTTGGTCAGTGGTTGGAAAAATACATCGCTTTTAGCTACTATGACAGCTGATTTATTATTGAGATTTTCTTGGGTAGATTCGATTAGTTTCCAGATGCCAAGAGCTAAGCCGGGAATAAAATCACTTGTGCCAGCTATTAATTTTTTGATATTTTCAGGGTGAAAACCATCAACATCTTTTTGTGGGTCAATAGCCTGGATGATAATATCGGTATTTAAGTGTTTGGGTAGTGGTAGCTGTACTAAAATAGCATCGGTCAACTCATCTTTATTCAAGAATTCAATAGTTTCTAAAACTTGACTTTCAGTGATATTATCTGGCATCAGATATTCATGAAATTCTATGCCGATTTTTTCACAGGCTTTTTTCTTGAGATTGACGTATAGCCTAGAGGCTGGATCAGAGCCAATCAAAATCACAGCCAAACCAGGATTCAAGTTGTTTGATTTTATATCTACTACGAGATTTTGTTGTATTTCGGCAGCGAGAGCTTTGCCATCTATTATTTTGTCCATAGTTATAATTCTTGATAAAGAGGAAATTTATTCATCAAATCTAGTATGATATTTTGATTGTCTGTGGAGGCAGTTTTGTTTTTCAAAGTGGCAATTATCACATCAGCAATTATCTCCATATCTTTTTCTTTCAAACCCCTAGTAGTTAAAGCGGCGGTACCCAGTCTGATACCAGATGGGTCCATGGGTTTTCTAGTATCAAAAGGTATCATATTTTTGTTGGTATAGATATGGACATGATCTAATAATGTCTCAGCTTCTTGTCCAGATAGCCCAAGAGGTGTGACATCCAGTAATAGGAGGTGATTATCAGTACCGCCAGAAATCATTTTGATACCTGCTTCACGGAATTTATTTTCCAAAGTTTTACAGTTGTTTAAAATTTGTTTTTGGTATTCTTTGAAATCTGGTAGTAGCGCCTCTTGAAAAGCTACAGCTTTGGCAGCGATGATATGCTCTAGTGGTACACCCTGAAATCCTGGGAAGACAGCACTATCAATTT
>CAYRIU010000019.1:0-14796 GCA_964424615.1 uncultured Gammaproteobacteria bacterium
AAAAACCAGGCTTATTATTAAAAGTAAAAATATTTACACCCCAAGACCATTTTTCAACCGCAATAAATTTGTCGGTGGAAAATCTTATCGCCTAAACCAACAAATCCGCGTACCGGAAGTCAGGGTCATAGATGATGCTGGCGAACAAATCGGTATCTTATCTACGACTGAGGCTTTACGTTTGGCTGAAGAAAGAGGTGTGGATTTGATCGAGGTATCACCGCAAGCTCAACCCCCTGTTTGCCGACTGATGGAATTTGGAAAATTTCAATACCAACAAAGTCGTCAAACAAAAAATAAAACTAAAAGGGTTGATATCAAGGGTATTAGATTATCTTTGAAAATTGGCCAACATGACATTGAAACAAAACAAAAACAAGTACTAAAATTTTTGGATCAAGGTCATAAAGTAAAAATAGATTTACGATTACGTGGTAGAGAAAAAGCCTTTCGTGACAAGGGTATAGAAGTAGTAAAACAATTTATAGAAACTTTAAACTACGAATATAAATTAGATAAACCAATAGATATGCAAATGGGTACTATCAGTGCCATCATTACTAAGAAATAATCTTATGAAACTGAAAACTAAAAAATTACTAAGCAAAAGAGTGAAGGTCACTGGCAGTAAAAAAATCATGATACGCCCAGGCGGACAAGATCATTTTAATGCAAGAGAATCAAGTAGAGTGACCAAAAACAAGAGACGCGACAAACAATTGTCTAGCACCAACAAAAAAGTCATTAAGAAATTTTTACCATACATCTAAAGAAAAAATATGCCAAGAGTAAAAAGAGGTACAGCCCACATCAAAAAAAGAAAAAACCTATTGAAGAAGACCAAGGGTTACATGTGGGGCAGAAGTAAGAAAGTAAAACAAGCTAAAGAAGCTATTCTTCATGCTGGCTATCACGCTCGTCATGATAGACGCGCCAAAAAAGGTGTGCAACGTGCTTTGTGGCAAGTCAGACTAAATGCTGCTGTCCGTGAACATGGTATGAATTATTCTACTTTTATCAATAAATTAAAAGTAAATAAAGTCGAACTAGACCGCAAAGTATTATCAGAGATGGCTATCAAACACCCTACTGCCTTTGCCCAGCTAGTCAAAGATTTAAAATAAATAATCTAAAAAAACATCCCGCTCAGCGGGATGTTTTTTGTTTATTATTTTTAAACCACCGATATACTAAGATACCAAAGAAAACTCCAATGGCATCAATCAATATGTCCCTAGGACTACCAGAGCGCCCCAAAACTGATAGCTGGTGAAACTCATCACTCCAGGCATAGCAAATAGCAGCTACAATGACTATCAATACATAAATACGAGTATGTTTTGGCATGGCCTTGGCTAATAAATAAGTCAAAACCATATATACAAAAATATGAGCTATTTTACGCAATACCAAATCAACAATTCCACTAAAATTACTCCTTAGATCTGGGATAGAAGAGAAATAATAAATCATAGCCGCCCAAATAATGGCTAAAATAAAAAATTTCACATTAAACTTTGAATTTATAGAAAACATATAGCTAAGTCTAGCAAATATCTATAGCTATTGCAATTATCTCGCATTTATAGTATAATACTAAAAGTTAATTATTAAATTTTTTGGGACGTTTATTAATCAGAAAAATTGCAAAATTTTAACTTTAATAAAATTGAACCAAATAATAGAGAGTCATTAGGACATGGACGATCAACAAAGTTTTGGCCAGAGACCAATGGTTTCAGGTAACTGGCAATGTGCCGATTGTGGCACTGGTATCACTGAATTGCCTTTTGAACCAGACGGTTCAAAGCCAATCTACTGCCGCGATTGTTATCGCAAAAATAAAAAACCAAGAAATTCTATGGGCGGTGCCCGCAGAGATTTTGGCCAAAGAACAATGGTTTCAGGTAACTGGCAATGTGCCGATTGTGGTACTACCATTACTGAATTGCCTTTTGAACCAGACGGTTCAAAGCCAATCTACTGCCGCGATTGCCATCGTAATCGTAGACCTGCACGACCAAGTAGATACTAATAATAAAATCCAGCCCCTCGAGAGGGGCTGGATTTTTTATCTAACAATATTATTTTTGCGAAGCCATTTTTATTTCCCGTAATGAAAGCCACAAAAATATACAAAGCAATAACAAAGTATTTAATGGCGCCAACCAAAATGGAAATTCATTGCCAAAGCTTTCCAAAATCATCACGGCTCCCAAAACGCCAATAGAATACATGGCACCATTTTTCAGATAAGCAAATTTAGAAATAGTATCTACTCCCTTGACCGTCATCTCTCTGACCACAAAAGCGCCTAGACCATTACCAATCAAAATCAAAGGTACAGCCATAGTAAAAGCAAAAGCTCCCACTACTCCATCAATAGAAAAAGAAGCGTCTAAAATCTCCAGATACAGTATCTTACTCCAAGCACTCAAACCCGGTTTTAATAACTCTTTTTCTTTTTCCTCGGCATTCCTCTTGAAACCATCGGTGATAAAAAAAGCACTAGTACCTATGGTCGCTGCCAGTGCCAAAAGCGGATCACGATGAATGGAAAAATAAACTACAACAGTGACCAAAACTGAAGACAAGGCATAAAACCAAGCGGCTTGGCGATGTAAAAAGCTTTCTACAAAAAAAGCGTATTTTTTTTCTTCCAAAAATAACCAAGCCAAAAATACTAAAAATAAATAAATACCACCACCCAAAAGTAATAATGGTGTAGACTGACCAATAGCTGCACTCAAGTCGGCATTTTTAGAAAAAGCAAAAGAAATAATCTCATAGAAACTAAGCTTGGGATTGGAAATCCAGATGATCAAAAATGGCAGACAACCACGTACAACAAAAACAGCAAATAAAATGCCCCAAAATAAAAAAATCTTTCGGTATTTCTCTGGCAATGTCTTGAGCACATGAGCATTGATAATGGCGTTATCAACACTACTAATAATCTCAAACAAAGCCAAGCCAATAATAACTATAATAAATGACCAAATCATATGGGTTAATTATAACAAAAAATCGCCTACCAGGCGACAAAAGCTTTAAAATGGCGGGATGGACGGGACTCGAACCCGCGACCTTCTGCGTGACAGGCAGACGTTCTAACCAACTGAACTACCACCCCCTATTTAGTAAAGCAGGAATAATATACACTATTTTTGACTATTTGGCAAGGTTTTAAAGGTCCTAAAAAATAATAGATATACAGCCACCAAAAATAAAATAATACTCAACAATTGTGGAATTCTCAAACTAGCTATCATAGCCGTATTATCTATCCTCACAAACTCCATCACAAACCTAATCAAACTATAACCCATTATATATACGTAGGTGATCTGCCCGTTTTTCAAATTCTTTTTACTAAGCCAAAACAACAAAATAAACAGAGATAAATCTAGAAGTGACTCATAAAAAAATGCTGGTTGAAAAGTGTTTTGATTGTAAAAAATCAATGGCCTGTTGGCTGGCGCTATATATATCCCCCACCAAGCATCGGTAGGATGCCCAAAAAGCTCTTGGTTGAAATAATTACCCCAACGACCAATACTTTGGGCTAAAGCAAAAAATGGCAATATCCTGTCAGATATATGTAAAAATTTTATTTTATATTTTTTACACCACCACCATACAGCCAAACTACCGCCGACCAGTGACCCATATAAAGATATACCGCCACGCCAAATCTGGACAATCTCTTGAGGGTAGGCAATATAGTGATCAATTTCAAACAAAACATGGCCTATTCTCGCACCCAACAAACCAAATACTACAGCATAAAAAAATAAATCCTCAAACTGTCTATAACTAATAATTTTATCTTGAGCTAATTTTTTTCTAGCAAAATAAGCAGCCACTATCATAGCTGTCACCAATATCAAACCATACCAATTGATACTGACAGAGCTAATATGAAATATATAAGTTGTTGGACTATAAGATTGCCACCACATTATTGTTGATTTTTCAAAATATAACCGACGATTTCTTCCCAGACAGGAAATTTAATTTCACCCTCTATCAAAGAACCATTGATAACATAGCTTGGAGTGCCTACTACATTGAGATTGTAGCCACTAGCTACGTCCTGCTTTATCTCTTGTAAATATTGCTCTGAATCTAGACATTTTTTAAATTGAGCATTGTTCAGGCCAACTTGCTTGGATAATAATGTTAAATTGTCTTTAGAAAAATATTCCGGATGTTCATCAGTTGCTTGGTTAGCATACAACAAATCTCTATACTCCCAATACTTACCCTGCTCATTGGCACAGGCAGCTGCTAGGTGAGCATTCATCACATTGGGGTGCAATCCTTCTGTCGGAAAATCTTTTGATACAAAACGCACCAAAGGACCAAATTTGGCTATCAATTGCTTGATATCACTTTGATTATCCTTGCAAAATGGACAACCAAATGACTCATAAGCCACTACATATATCACTGGATCTTGGGCACCCAACCACGGATCATCATCTGTAATAGAATTCAATATTTTTGTCTTACCTTCTTCAAATTGAGTCTTACTCAACCAAGTGCCAGTTTCTTGGACATAATAATCTCCGTTTTTTACGTGGGAATAATTGGTTATCACTTTGACTGCCAGATAAATAGCTGATATAGCAGCAATCAATAAAAAAACCATAATCAAATAACCCCACCAACGTCTATACCATGGACGATAATAGCTTTGATTAACCGCTTGTGATAAACGCTTTTTCATTGCTTGATCCATATATTTTGATATTAAACAAAATTAAATTAATTTTTCAATATGTGAACCCAAATGAAATAATTTTTCTTCTTGCCAATGATTAGCTAAAAGTTGCAAACCAATTGGTAATTTATTATTATCTTGACCAATAGGCAAAACCAAACCTGGAATACCGGCTATATTTGCTCCCACTGTAAATACATCAGACAAATACATAGACAAGGGATCGCTTGTCTTTTCCCCTAGACGAAAAGCAGTACTGGGAGTAGCTGGCGTCAGAATAATATCTACTTGACTAAAAGCTTTGCTAAAATCCTGCTTCACCAAAGTACGCACTTTTTGAGCTTGCTTATAATATGCATCATAATAACCAGCCGACAGTATATAGGTGCCAAGCATGATGCGACGTTTAGTTTCTTCACCAAAGCCCTTAGAACGCACGGTCTTGTACCACTCATCCAGGCTCAAATTATTTGTACCTCTCAAGCCATAAAGTAAACCATCAAATTTAGCTAAATTGGAGCTAACTTCAGCAGGCATAATCAAATAATAAGCAGCCAAAGAATAATCTACATTTGGTAAACTGACTGTTTTGATACGCCAGCCATCTTTTTTTAATCTAGAAATCACCGTATCAATAGCCATGCTAATCTCATTTTGAATTTTTTGACCAGCATATTCTTTGACTACACCTATCACCAAAGACTTATCATCTCTTTGGCAGGCTCGCGGAAAATCAGATACCATATTATCTGAAGTAGTACTATCTCTTTCATCTAGACCAGCCATAGCTTGCAATAAATAAGCACTATCTTTGACTGTATTACTCATGGGTCCAATCTGATCTAGTGAAGAAGCCATAGCCATCACACCATAACGCGATACACGACCATATGTAGGCTTCACACCGACGATACCACAAAAAGCTGCTGGCTGTCTGATAGATCCACCCGTATCTGTGCCTAGTGCCACAGGAGCCAAGCTAGCCGCTACTGCTACAGCTGAGCCACCAGAAGATCCTCCTGGCACACGACTAGTATCTGCGGGATTTTTTACCGCACCAAAGCCAGAATTTTCATTTGATGAACCCATGGCAAATTCGTCACAATTGGTCTTACCCAAAACAATCATGCCGGCATTTTTAAGACGCTCTATGACAGTTGCGGAATATGGCGCAATATAATTAGTCAAAATTTTGGAACCAGCAGTCGATCTCAAGCCATCAACCATGATAATATCTTTGACAGCAAAGGGCACGCCAAAAAGTTTATTGGGCTTCTTCTTGGCCAAATGTTGATCAGCTTTTTTGGCCTCAGCTATCGCCTGCTCATTGATACTGATAAAAGCATTGTGCTTATCTTTTTTTATTTGATTCAAAAATGCTTGAGTAAGTTCTGATACAGAAAACTCTTTTTTTTGATAAGCTTTATTAATTTGTTCAATATTCAGATTTTTTACATCCATAAATTATTTATCAAATACTTTGGGCACCACTAATAAATCACTACTATGTTTACCTTGATTTAAATTCTGACCTTTAAATACTTTGACCTTATCTTCACGCCAGACGGATTTATCAACACTCAGTCCAGTCAAACTTTCTTCGACATTTTTTAGTTTTAATTTATTGATTTTATCTACATAAGTCAAAATCTTGCTGAGCTGTTTTTGAAAACTCAATATCTCTGGCTCTGATAAATTCAACTTGGCTAAATCAGAAATTTTCTTTATTGTTTTTTTATCAATTGACATAATTATTTTTTCTTCCAGCTATCAATATCCAATACCCAAAAAGTAAAGGCTACTAAAACCAAAGTCTCCAAGCCAAAGAATAAGACGTTCCATAGCCACCAATGAATGATTGACCAATCACCCTCTATATTGACCAAGGGTAATAATATTATACCAGACAATAAGATACTACCATAATAATCAACCGGAGCTAAAGCTAGCCACTTTTTGTGCCACCAAATATGTTCTTTTTTGAATCTTTTCAATGGATAGTCTGGATTGAGGACAAACCACAAAAAATCCCATAAAACCACAAAGATAAGGAAAAAAGACAAAGTCTTGAGCCAATTTTCCCAAGACAAATCCAAGCCAAAAACATAGGGCAAGTTAAAAATCAAAAATACAAATGTAAACATGGTTATGTGATAGCCGGTGGCCTCTCGCCCACTCATAAACTTCACGTACAATTTGATATACCATTTGTCAGCTGACGGACGCCAGGTAGGCAAATTTTTGGCCCAACCATTTGGACCTTCGATCTGTATCTCCAAGATAGCCAAAACTGTAGCCAAAATAAAGATGTAAACATTAGTAAAAAAAATTTCTGACATAATTATTTTTTAATTAATTTTAATAATTCTTGATAATTAATAATTTTAATACTCTTGATATTTCTAGCCTTATCCAATTTTGACCCTGGATTGTCACCAGCAACTAGATAATTTAAATTATTACTGACGCTAGACAAAATTTTACCACCATTTTGACGCACTATATTTTCTGCTTCATCCCTAGAGATAGACATAGTACCAGTAAACAAAAATGTCTGACCAGCAAGCACACCAGTAGCCATACTAGATTTTTTTATGACCACACCCAAAGAAAATAAATGTTTTAATAATTTTTTATTATTTTCATCTTGAAACCAATCCGCTAAAGACCCTGCCACCTCTGGTCCAATATCTGGCACGGCTTGCAATTCTATTTGAGAAACTTGACTGAGTTTGGTGATATCATGAAAATGTTCAGCCAAGGTAATTGCTGTTTCTTCACCGACATGCCTAATACCCAAAGCATAAATAAAATTGGATAAATTTATCTCTTTACTACTAGCAATAGACTGCAATAAATTGCTAATTTTTTTATCAGCAAAACCCGGCAAACCTCGTAAATCTCCATCGCGCAATTCAAAAATATCAGCTCCAGTCAACAATAAATTTTTATCAGCCAAAAGACGCACAATACTATCTCCCAATCCCTCTATATTGAATCCTTTTTTGGATACAAAATGTATCAAGCCTTCTACATTTTTAGCGAAACACTTTTTGTTGGTACAATAAAAAGCCACCTCTCCCGATTTTTGAAACACTGGACTATGGCAAACCGGACAATTTTTTGGAAATTTAAATTTTTTTTCTTTACCGCTACGCAATTTTGGTAAAACTTGTACTATTTCTGGTATGACATCGCCAGCTTTTTGCAAAATCACCGTATCGCCTATTCTGACGTCTTTACGCGCAATCTCATCTTGATTATGCAAAGTAGCACGCGACACTACAGATCCTGCTACTGTCACTGGCTCTAAAATAGCAACCGGAGTCAGAGCACAAGTACGACCGACCTGCACCTCGATATCTAATAACTTGGTAGTTACTTGTTCGGCTGGAAATTTGTAAGCCAGCATCCAACGCTCTGCTTTACCAATATGGCCCAAAGTTTTTTCCTGAGCCAATTGATTGACCACAATGACACTGCCATCGGTCATAAAATGCAATTTTTTGCGCTTTTCTTGCCACTTGGCTAAATATCTATCAACGGCACTAATATCTTGACACAGCTCATTATAAGGGCTCGTTTTAAAACCTAGTTTTTTCAAAATATCATGTGATTCTTCGTGTGTTTTTTGTCCCAAATCACTGATCAATTCAAAAGCAAAAAACTCTAATTTACGACTAGCAGTCACTTTTGGGTCAAGCTGACGAATAGAACCAGCAGCTATATTTCTAGGATTAGCATAGGGGCTTTCTCCTTTTTTGATTTGTTCTTTATTTATTTTATCAAAAATATCCTTGGCCATTACCGCTTCACCGCGTACTTCTATAATATTGGGTAGCCTTACTCCAGATAATTGATTGAGTTGCAATGGTATGCTTTCTATTGTACGCAAATTGTTAGTCACATCTTCTCCCACTACACCATCACCACGAGTAGCTCCTTGAAAAAAAATATTATTTTTATAAGTCAACACCAAAGTCAGACCATCCAATTTTAATTCACAATAATAACCATTAGTTTTGGTTTTGAGGATTTTTTCATTACGCTCCTCCCAATCTTTGATGTCTTGAAAATCAAAAGCATCAACCAATGACAAAATTTTTGTAGAGTGTTGGACTTTTGTGAATTTATCCAAAACTTGACCACCTACTCTTTGACTAGGAGAATCAACGCGCAATAAATCTGGCCACTCCCATTCCAGTCTAGCTAGTTCATTTTTCAGAGAATCTAGAGCTGCATCAGAAATTTCCTGCTTATCCAAGACATGATAAAGATAGCGGTGATGATTCACCTCTTTTATTAATTTATCAATTCTATCTTTGGCTTGTGTTTTGTTCATAGCAATCAATCTTTGATCAAATCTTCTTCTGAAAAAATAACGTAGCTGAAAATATCAGATGTAGGACTCAAAGCAGACATCTGAGCTTGCAAAAGATATTCAGAATTTTTGTATTTACCTTTGACTTTGGTCAAAGTTTCTGACAAGATGCCAGGGGCAATTTCGAAAGATAAATTATTGACTATATTATCTAATGGTCGAAAAGAAAATTTGTAATATTTATTTCTAGAAATATTCATACCCACAGTAGTACAAGAATCTACACTGTCACGACTCTTGCAATCACAAACACTGACTATTTTTTGGACATCAGGTGAATTAAAATTAGCTGAAAAAGAATATATAGTAGTCTCTATGCGATCTGAGGCGTGAGCTGGAAAACAATTGTTTATTTTCCAACGAAAATAAGCTGAGTTAATATCAGAGCTAGACCAAGATATACTACTGATATCACCAGTAGGATCGATGATGCTCACATGAGCTGGGTTAGTATTACTGATATTAGTCGCTACAAAATTTGGTGCTGAAACTACAGTAGAAACATAAGAATAGCTAGCTCCATTATCAAGAGCCGGTGGCTCTGCCATGGTATCCAGATTATCATAATAATCAATATCATCGGTATTCACATAGTACAAAGCTTTTTCTATACCACTCTCAGCTGCATAATAAGAATTAACGACATTGACTGTATTCAAAGAAACGCGTAATTCTCCCAAGATAATACTGTTCATAAATAAGCCTGTCAGCATAGCCACAGACAAAATCATCAATGACATGACCAAAGCTATACCTTTATGATTTTTTTTTGTATGAATAAGTCTGTGCATATCTATCTCTTATAAATCCTAGAAGAAACGGTCGTCTGTATACGATAATTCACTTGTTCAAAAATTTGGGCACCAGCATAAGACACTTCCATTTTAATAGTCACTTTTGGTTGTTGATTATTGGTGCCACTACTATCAAAATATGGATTGGTATCGGGAGTCAGTAAAAAATCTAAACTCAAAACATTAACATTATTATAAGCAGCTGATAACATAACTATGGGTTCTTGAGTGTCATCCAAAACACAATTTGAGTAAATACCACGATCATTTACATCGCAATTTAATTGCACATAAGAAATCTCACTGCCACTGTACACAAAACCATTTGTCTCACCATTTTCTCTAGTAAACAATAAGCATTGGGTATAATTGACTGGTAATCCTTGGCAACGATCTGCTCCAAAACTAATAATCTCATTATTCTTAACTTCACGACTTATGGTCTCCAAAACATATTGTGTGTTGTTCAAAAGCTCTTGAGAAACTTTGATTTTTTTCTGATTGTGAGCAAAAGTACTAAATATAGAAGATGCCATAGTAGCAGTCAAAGTAAAGATAGATATGGCTACCAAAATTTCTACCAATGTAAAAGCACTAGCAAAAACAAAAATATGTTTTTTATTAACAACTGGCAATTGTTTTTTTACTTTATTTACTTTTGAACTAAAAATATTATTCACAAAAAAATCTGACAATTATTATTGTCGCCAATTATAAATTTTTTCTACGGCATCTATAGTATTGGTTTTATTACCATATATATATCTCACTCTAGAGGTGATTTGCAAACCTATTTTTTCATCCGTCCCGCTACAAATCAAATTATTACTCACGCTCTCTACTTTGGTAGCTGTATTCAGACAAACAGCGCGTAAATTGATCGCCCTCCTAAATAAAGAAGCGTCGCTACTATTACCCCCGTGTTTATAAAAATCACCAAAAAGATATAGCTTAGATTCATCATCAGCAATAGCTGCCTCTATGTTGGCTGGTGCATTGGTAAATGGCATGATACTGTTGTTATCATACTGAACCAAAAAATTTGCTAAATCTAAGCCATGATCCCAAGCATAAAGCTCTATAGTCAACGGAGTACTGGGATCAGAATCAACATCGGCTTCTAGAGCTAGCCAGTTGCTATCTCTGATATTACGCACAATCTCTATACCTTCTCTAGCTAAATCAGCAGCAATCACTCTATTAGCATTGTCTTTTGATGTATTGAGGTTATACAAAGACAAAGAAAAAGCTGCCATAATACCAATCAAAAAAACCGTAATAGAAATCAGCAACTCTATCAATGTAAAACCAGCTGCTGGGCCAGCAAAATATTTCCTGATAAAATATAAATTTTTCTTATTTATTATATTCACTGGATATATAAACATTGATCAAATAAATACCAAACTACTCGCCTGCCCCATCTAGTGGACATATCTTTGGCTCATGAAAACAAGCCGTACTACTCCACTGACAATCAGTGCAGGTACCACTAGTCAAATGACTCAAACAACAATTGACAGTATTACCATTCATATCTTTACAATCATCTACTGTAGCATCCAAAGCACTACAAGTATAACACCAATTAAGGTGCGGCAAATTGATGCATCTATTCAGATAACGAATAACGCCAGTAGCATTGGGATTTTGCTCACATGTTTCGGAGCCGGCTATGATGCCATCACCACAAGAATTAAACTTGCAGCCCATATCCACACCACCAACTACAAAACCAGCTGGGAAACAACTATCATCGACTACTGTAGTGCCATCTTCCGCAAATCTTTCACAAGACTCTCCAGTTTCTACTATGCCATTGCCACACATGACGCCTTTTATAGTATAGGTAATAGCCAAATTACTCCAAACAAAATTATCAGCTGTCCTACGACCTAAATCCAATCTAGATAAATAATAATAATCTTGCCCGTCCTGCACAAAACCATAATAAATTTCTAATTGATAATCGCCATCTGCACTGAGCTCCAAGGAAGACCGGACAGTATTTTCACTCTTAAAAGAAAAATCCTTATATGCAGTATCATTAATAGCCGACATCCTAGATAGATAACTATTGGGATCAACCAGACGAAAAGCTACATTGGACAGAGTGACTCTTTTTATCTCATTGCTAGGATAGCCAGCAAAAACAGTGTAATAACTAGGAATACTAGTGCCATTACCATTCTTGAACAAAATACCATAGCCTTCAGCAGGAAAAGATCCATTGTAAGTAGCTCTACTAGCAGTCATGCTACGCACATAGCGTACATCAGCTGCCAATCTATTGGTATCCATCTTCAATAGCTCAAGAGTGTTTGGCCGTAAATTGACGATATAGTAAACAGATAAGATAGCTATGATAGCTATCACGATCAAAACTTCTACCAAGGTAAAACCACTATACAGTGTATGTCTATTTCTAATCATATTTTAATAAAAAGAAAATAAATTAAAATACCATCTGATAATTTCTGGACCATAAAGCAAGCTAGCGAAAGTGGCAATGGTCAAGAATGTACCAAAAGGCACTCTATCGGTCCATTGTTTTTTCTTGGCCAAAATCAAAAAAATACTGATCACACTACCCAATGTATAGGCCAAAACCAAAGCCAACAAAATATTGGGCCAACCGAGCAATGCACCCATAAACAAACCAATGCGTATGTCTCCTCCTCCAATCCATTTACCTTTGGAAATGACAAATTGCAAAAGGAAAAATCCAGCACCAACCACACAGGACAATAGTAAAGATAGTATACTCACGCCGGCTGTAATATTGAAAACAAAAGCAATCAAGGCTGCTGGCAAAACTACTACATCAGCGACCAAATAATACTGCAAATCATACACAAAAATCAAAATCAAAAAAGCCGTAGCTACCCAATAGTTGAATAAATAAAACCACTGCCAATAAGTAGCCTGATAAATATCATTGGGCATGACATTGATAAAAACCAATACTAGGCTCAGGGCTGTGAATAACTCTACTAATGGATATTGAGCAGAAAATTTGTGCCGACAATAACGACATTTGCCTCCCAAATAAAAATAGCTAAAAAATGGCACCAAATCTTTGACGTGCAACTGATGGTGGCAAAAAAGACACTTTGAGCGACCACGAACAAATGTCTCTTCCCTATGTAGCCGGAAAATAACTACATTGAGAAAACTACCCAAAAATAGACCAAAAATAAAAATAAAAGCTATAATCATATAGCTTTATTATAACATATTTGATAGCTGATGGGCTAATGCCATGCTTTTGTTCGAGTAAGGCTACACAGCAATCTATATTAGTGGATTGCCACGCTCTCCGCCAGCTGGCGGATCGCTCGCAATGACGACGCCTACAAACTACCACTTAAATCCTCCCACTTATTATTTACTTTTTCTATTAAATTAATCTTCTTTTGTCTAGAGCCTGCTTTTATCTGCTTTTCTCTACAAATAGCCTCATAAGCGTCTCCAAAAACTTCATAATAAACTAGATAATTAATACTATATCGACCAGTGAAACTATTTGGTGCTAATTTACTTTTGTGTTCAAGAACACGCCTAAACAAATCATTGGTAACACCTACATACAAAGTGCCATTTTTTTGACTTGCTAAAATATAAACAAAATACTGATTTTGCATCACTTTCCTTTTCACTACCACTTTACTACAAAAACCTAAAAGATAGCAAATTTGCTATCTTTTCTGATTGTCATTGCGAGGAGTCGAAGGCGACGAAGCAATCTATGTTTATAGATTACCACGCTCTACACCAACTGGCGAATCGCTCGAAGAAAAAAGGCTGTGTGCTCGAAAAAAAATTATTATTGCCAATCTACACAATAAAAAGATACTGCTTTCAAGACTCGACAACGCCCTCCCTTGGACTTGGTCACACCCCAGTCAGGCCAAGAATTGTGTACCGTAAAATCTAATTGATAATCGTCACTCTGGATAGCCAAAGTAGCGTCAGTAGGCCATGTAATATAATTGGTGTAAAAAATCTCACTACCTTCTTTATTGACACCCTGATCAGAAATAAATTTTATTTTGTCTAGAGTAGTTTTATCAAGCTCTGGATAAGAACGATAAAAAGAATAATATTTTTCTAAAGAGCCAGCTAAAATCTTGGCGTTGGCTACTAGCTGCATATCACTATTGCGACTATTTTCATGACGAAGCAAAAAAATAATCAAAACAATAGCCAAAATAAGAGATCCGACAAAAATAATTTTAGTTTGTAGGCTATATCTATCTAATATCATATTTATGGTAAATCAGTCTTGGTACAGCCATCTTGCGTACAAGTCACAGTCGCAGTATCAGTAGTAGCTGTAAAAGAAAAAGTATTGGCTCCCTGATTACTATCACAAACTCCCTCGTCAACTCCAAATGGTACTTTTGGCCACTCACTATCAGAGCCATTACACAAAATATCTCCCTCATGCCAGAATCTATTGCCATCACAAGCTACGCTAGTGCTATCTAGCAAATTTTGCCCAGCATCCTGACACAAGACAGCAGCCGAAATCAAACCAGATAAAGCTTTTTCAGCAGCAGCAACGCGTGCTAATTTCCTAGCTCTGTCCAAGCGCAACACATGATAGGCACCCAAAATACCAATGATAGCTATGACTACCAAAATTTCTATCAAACCAAAACCTTTTGTTTGCATATAATATATTATACCACAATATTTAGTCTAACAAAAAATCCCCAACATGACCGTAAGGGATTTTTTTACTAAATTTAAATAAAAACTATGGACAGAGTGTGTTTAATTGATTTGAGGAATTGGCACATCCGTCTTCTGTACAAGTGATACTTTTCCAGGCTGGTGTTCCAGCTGCTCCAGCATCAGTAGACTCTAAATTTACTATCCAATTACCATCT
>CAYRIU010000020.1:0-46731 GCA_964424615.1 uncultured Gammaproteobacteria bacterium
GAACTTTTGGCTGATCCAAAAATCAAAGACAATGTCTTTGTCTTGGGCTATGTCAATCAAAAAGACTATACCCGCCTGATGGGCTCAGCGAGTGCTTTTGTTTTTCCTTCAAACTTTGAAGGATTTGGTATACCACTACTAGAGGCTATGGCCTGTAGTGTGCCTATTATTTGCTCTGATTTGCCAGTCCTACACGAAGTAGCCGGCGAGTGTGCAATATACTTTGATCCAAGTAATACTACTGATATAGCAGAAAAGATAAACTATATAGTCAATCATCCAGAAATCAGAGCCCAGCTAGCCCAGTCTGGCCTAGCCAGAGTAAAAAGATTTTCTTGGGCTAAATGTGCTAGGGAGAGTTTGGAGTATATTGTTGGTTGTTCTGCTGACACGAAATTGCTTGAAGTTCGAGTTTTTGATGAAGCTAGTAAAAAGACGGTTTATACAACCCAAACCGTCAAGGCAGAGAAAAAAGGCGAATCAAACTGCCCACATTGTGCCATAGGGCACGATGCCAATAAGAGTAAAATTTGGAGTTTCAGCGAAATGGACGCTGACCATGTAACGGCTTGGAACAAGGGTGGCGCGACTGCAGCTAAGAACTACCAGATGCTTTGCAAGACTCACAATAGAGCAAAAGGTAATTGATAAATAGAGTAGCCGAACTAAATCTGGGATACAATTATGTTTGAGAAATTGTCAAAATTTAAAACATACTTCTCATCTAAAATAATTTTAGTTGGAATTAGTTTCTTAATAGGTTTTATTTTAGGCTATATACTTGGATTTTTAAAGATTAACGCCCTTTTCTCGTTTCCTAAAATCGCAATCCATTTTGAATGGTTAAATAATTTAACAGGTAATCCAATCTGGAAAACTCATTCCTCATACAATTTAGGTGTTGCAATCACAGCTATTGCCATAGTTGTTGCATTCATAGAATTTATATCAAACAGACGGGAGTTAAAATTTAGTTTGAATTATAGAAAAAGAAAAGTTGCTCTATGGCTTGCTGTTTCAAGTATCGCTTTAGTATTTTTTGGAGAACTAGACGGGTTGTTTCTTGGATATCCGTTTATTTTTGAGATTAGCGGGGCAGTGCTGATGTTCGTCGCTATAGCGATTTATTTATATGTGATATTAAGTCCACTCAAGCGACTAAGTAAAAAACAAATTTTCATTTTGAAGGATGTTTTAGCAGGGACACTATTTAATTTTCATTTAGATAAAGCACAAACTATACGGGGTTGTATAGAATTATTTGATAATCTCCTTAGCCTCTCTTTAAACGATAAAGATGTACAAAGAATCTTTAGGAATGATTTTTCTAGTGATGTTTTTCTCAAATACTTCTCTGAGTCCTATTTTGTTTTCGGGCGTAGTATAGATTTTTATAGTGAGAAGAAAAAGCAAGGCGAATTCGATTTGTCTCACATAGAATTTTTTCTAAAGCGGCTAATGGTTAAATCGCTTGAGAATAGCGACTCATTTTTAAATATGTTTATAGGAGAAAAGATTTACCCGAATGGTTTGTTTTGTCTTGATGACGTAATGGTAAAAGATAAAAATGGTTCACTGCTGCGAGTTTTGTTTGGAGAGTATAGGTTTAATGGTTTAACCAATATTGGTCAGTTAAACTACATTTCTCTAGTGACCAGATATTTCAGATTGATATATCAGGAAAATAATCACGTTAGTTTGAAAGATGGTTATCAGAAAAACTACGAACTTAATGATGAATTGATTAGTATTTTCTTTAAGGAAATTGGAGAGTTTATTGAATCATGCTACGACCAAAAGCAATTAGAAATGCTAATAGATCGCGTCGAGGGGTTTGGCTGGTATTATACATGGGGTGTTAGAACAAGGGATAAAAGCGAAAATGTTAGAAAAAATACAGGAGTATTTTTATATAATCTTTTCTATAATTCCATCAGTAAATACAAGATTGAAAATGAAGAGATATTTAGACTGAAAGTATATCAGTTGTATGATTACTTTCTGGAAATACAGGAAAATGGATTTGAAACAAACATCGCTTATACCACTTTTGTTGAAAAACTAAAAGAAAAAATTCTTGGTGGAGGAGAAGGGATAAACGGTGCCATGCCAAACTACAAAGGTTATTTTCCCGCAATGATTTTAGTTTATTTTTTTATGTTTGGTTTTTACGCTTTCTCTGAAAAGCAAAATGAGGCACAGGCAAAGGACCTGCATATACCTATTTTTTCAAAATTGGCTGAGGCTTTCCCTAGGTTGTATCAGGGTTTTAAGCAAGAATTTTATGACGCGGAGACGCTACCGGAAGGAAAAAAGGAATTACTTGAAAAACAGGGTCGTGAAATTTTAGACAAATTTTTAAAAAAGAATATAGTTTATAATTTTGAAGAAAATTCACTGTCGTATTATTACAGCGGAAATGTTAACAGTGCGAAAATATTTCTAAATGATGTTAAAACAAATCAAAAAATAGAACCAAAGAAATTGTAATATTTACCATACGATCAAAAAATATAATCTAATTAAAAGAATGATAAAATATTTTTCATTTTTGAAAACTGCTGGAAAAAATACTTTTGACACACAAAATGTTTTGATTTTAAAAAGTGAACAAGCGTTAAATGCTATCCGACTTATTGACAAAAATTAACTTTTATTGTATTATATTGTGGTCTAAATAATCCAGATGATCGCCGTCCTGCTTGCAGGAGGGAGGAAAGTCCGAACACCATTGGTCACGTTTGACGTGACGGGTAGTTGGTAACCCCAACTGGCTCTGGAGTGATCTAGAGTCAAGACAAGTGCAACAGAAAATATTCCTTTATCCATAGCTTCGGCTGTGGATGATAAGGGTGAAATTGTCAGATAATTAGTTGACACGTTAGCTTGGTGACAAGCTAAATGAGGTAAACTCTACTCGGTGAAAGGTTAAATAGGTCACGTCTGACGTGACGGGTAAACCGCTTGAGCCCATGAGCAATCATGGACCTAGATAGATGATCATCACTCGACTCGCTTCGCTCGCTCGTGATAAGTCCTTCATTTCTATAGTTTGTAGAAAAGGGACCTGTCCTGAGCGAGGCCGAAGGCCGAGTCGAAGGACAGAATTCGGCTTATAAGATTGTTTAGACTTTTGAAAAATGGTTGCTAATCAACCATTTTTTGATAACTATAAATGGGTTTACTAATTCAATGAATCTTGTTATTATAAAGTAAGTAAAAACTATGAAAAAAGCTGATTTTATTATAAATGTTGCCCTAGTGCCGATTGACTACATCACAGTTGTTTTGGCGGCTATTTCTGCTTATTATATTCGTTTTTCGGCTGGGGTTATTCAGATTCGTCCAGCAAATTTTGAATTAGTTTTTGTAGAGTATTTTCATATTATTTTGCAGATTGCATTGCTAGCTATTTTAGTTTTTAGCTTTAGTGGTTTTTATGCTATGCGTCCCAAAAAAATGGCCAATGAATTACCACGTATTATTTCTGGTGTTTCTACTACGGTCATTTTTTTGATTTTAGCTATTTTCTTTCAGCGAGAATTATTTTCTTCTAGATTTATCATCATCACTGCTTGGGTGCTAGCTATTGTCTATCTACTTTTGGTCAGGATTATCATCATCTTGACCAAGAATTATTTTTTCAAAAAAGGACAAGGATTGTCACCGGTGATTATCATTGGTCGAGCCACTGATACAGATATCATCAGACAGGCTTATGAGCAAAACAAAACTCTAGGCTACAAGATAGTCGCTCAATACGATAGCTTGCATGAGCTCAAGGCCCCAGCAGACTACAAATCTTTTATCAAAGAAAAAAATATTGAATATATCATCCAGACCGATTCATCGATGGGTAAAGATGAGGCTCTAGATTTGCTGACTTTTTGCCAAGAGAATCACATCAATCTCAAATATGTCGCCAATCTATTCCAAGCACAGAGCTTGAATCTGGAGCTCAATAGTATTTTGGGCTTGCCACTGATAGAGATCAGAGGCACACCCCTGGATGGCTGGCGTCGTGTTTACAAAAGATTTTTTGATTTTTGCTTGGCTATTTTTTTCTTGATTGTCTTATCTCCACTTTTGTTTGTCATTGCTGTGATGGTGATGTTTAGCTCACCTGGTCCTATTTTGGTACAGCTCAAACGCGTTGGTCAAAAAGGCCGCTTGTTCAAGATGTACAAATTTCGTTCTATGGTCAAAGACGCTCATCTTTTGAAAGAGGATATGAAGACTCTCAACGAAAGAAATGATGGTCCACTTTTCAAGATGAAAAATGATCCACGAGTCACCAGCTTTGGTAAGTTTTTGAGACGCACTAGTCTTGATGAATTGCCTCAATTGTTCAATGTTTTAAAAGGGGAAATGAGCTTGGTCGGACCACGTCCGCATGAGCCAGAGGAAGTATCACAGTATCAAAAAGGCTATCGCAAACTTTTGACTATCAAGCCAGGTATCACTGGCATGGCCCAGGTATCTGGTCGTTCCAATCTTTTGTTTAGCGAGGAGGCCAAACTAGATATATTTTATATTGAAAATTGGTCGGTATTATTGGATTTGATTATTTTATTAAAAACTCCAAAAGCCCTTTTTAAAAAAGATGAAGCTTGTTAATAAAAAAATATCTTTAGCTCATGATCATTTGTTTCAGATGGGTGGAGCAGAGAGAGTGCTAGCTACTTTGGCTAATATTTTTCCTGCAGCGCCAATCTATACTCTAGTCAATGTCAAAAAAATCACCGCCAAATTTTTATCACAAGATCGGATATTTACTTCTGTTTTACAAAACATTCCATACAAAACCAACTTTTTCAAATATTGTTTACCATTGATGCCAAAAGTTTGGGAAAATACCAAAATAGAGAATGTTGATTTGTTATTGAGTTCTTGTTCTGGCTTGGTCAAGGGCATCTCTACAGGACCAGATGTCAGGCATATTTGCTATTGTTATGCACCGACTAGATATCTTTGGGAAGACAAAGAAGAGTATTTGGACAAGTTGCCAGAGGGTAGATTATTGAAAATACTGTGGCCAGGACTAATAGACAAATTAAAAAAATGGGATTTTGAAAAAGCCCAAGGAGTAGATCATTTTATCACTATTTCACAGCATATTGCCGACAAGATTGCCAAGCAATACCAGCGCCAAGCTCAGGTCATATATCCGCCAGTAAAAGTCAGTGATTTTAAAATCAGCCAAGAGGTGGGGGGTTATTATCTGATAGTCAGTCGTCTGCGTCCATACAAGAGAGTGGATCTGGCTATCAAGGCTTTTAATAATCTGAAATTACCTTTGAAAATTATCGGTACTGGCTCAGAATTGTCCAAATTAAAAAAAATAGCTAATAATAATATAGAATTTTTGGGTGAGCTAAATGATGAAAAAAGAAATTATTATTTATCTCATTGCAAAGCTTTTATCTACCCACAGATTGAGGATTTTGGTATTAGTGCTGTAGAGGCTATGGCTTCTGGACGTCCAGTGATTGCCCTCAGGGCTGGTGGAGCTCTAGAGACTGTGGCAGATGGTATATCCGGTGTCTTCTTTGATGAACAAACTTGGGAATCACTAGCGCATTGTATTTTGCGCTTTGATGAAAAAAAATTTGATCCCCAGGCAGTACGTGCTCAAGCTATGAAATTTGACGAAAGTGTTTTTGTGAATCGTCTTATAGAATATATTAATAATTCATAATTCATGAAAGTAGCTGTCGACATTCGATCTATTGGTTCTGGTAATATGACTGGAGTGGGTCATTATCTTTTTAATTCCTTGACTCATCTGATAGATCAAGATGACCAGGTGTCATGGCAGCTAGTCAATACCGGTCTCAAGACCAATCGTCAGGATTTTTTGACACAGCCCAATGTCAGCTACAAACATCTCAATCTACCAAACAAGCTGATCAATGCAGCTAGCTTGGTGTCCAAGGGGCCATCTATAGTCGATGTCTTGGATAGTGATGTGGACTTGTTGTGGCTACCCAATATCAATTTTTTTATCAACAAAAAAAATAAACCATTTGTTTTGACGGTGCATGATTTATCATTTTTGCATAGTCATTCGTTTTATTCTCTCAAAAGAAAGATTTGGCATAATTTGGTTGGTGTCAAAAAGCTCATCAATCAAGCCAGTGCTTTGATTGCTGTTTCTGAAAATACCAAGCGGGATATTGTGAGATTTTTTTCTACTACCGAAGACAAAATTTTTGTGGTCTATCCTGGTGTGGATTATCAAAAAATCAGCACTGATGAAGCCAAAAAAATCACTGCCCATCTTGATTTGCCTAGCAAGTTTTTTCTATTTGTCGGTACTTTGGAGCCCAGAAAAAATGTCTTAGGGCTGATCAAGGCTTTTGATTTGTTGCATGCCCAGTATCCAGACTACAGTCTGGTGCTACTTGGTGGTCGAGGATGGATGTATAGTGGCCTGATGAAAGAAATTCAAAAAAGATCATATATCAAATATTTGGGCTACCAAAAAAATCCTACCAAAGACGCCATCTATCAGCTGAGCTATGCTTTTATTTGGCCGTCATTTTATGAGGGTTTTGGTTTTCCGCCCTTAGAAGCTATGGCTCACAAAAAACCAGTCATTGCTAGCTACAAGACTTCTCTGCCAGAGATTTTGAAAAACAATGCTATCTACATAGATCCTTACAATGTGTCTGACATGTATCAGGCCATGAAATCACTGATAGATGATCAGCATTTATATTTATCTTTGATCACAGAAAATAGTAGGATTCTCGACTGGGGTCAGCAAAGTAAAGAGATATTAAATATTTTTCAAAATATTGTAGAGAAAAATAATCTATCAAAACAATGAATCCAGTTAGAAATTAACGAAAAATAATATATAGTATAAGTATTAGTTGTATGTTAAAATTTTACTTTAAGTATAAAAAATTTAATTATTTAAATTTCTAACTGGATGAAAATAGTTTTAGATTTTAGGATTTTTGGTCCCCAGAGGGGAGGATTGGGGCGATATAATGAAAAATTGCTACTCAATTTAGCTAGCTTGGATTCAGTGAATCAATATGTAGTTTTGTTGTACGATGATCAGCATAAACTGAATTTGCCCAAAAATTTTCAAATTAAAATAGTCAAATATCGTTGGTATAGTTTAGCTGAACAGATTTTTTTGCCTTTTATTTTGTATAGATTAAAACCAGACTTGGTTCATTTTCCTCATTTCAATGTGCCGTTATTTTATCGTGGCAGGTATATTATTACTATACATGATTTGATCATGTCGCATTTTCCTAGTATCAGGACCAGTACTTTGAATCGGGCTACTTTTTTTATCAAACGCTTGGCTTACAATATCACTATCAAAAATGCTATAGCTCAAGCAGAAAAAATAATTGCTGTTTCTGATTTTACCAAGCAAGATATAGTAAAATATTTTAATTTGACTGACGAACAGGCGCAGTCTATCTCTGTGATTTATGAGGGAGTATCAGCTTCGGCTATGGGAGAGACAGTAGCAGAAAAATTACCAGAAAAGTTTTTTTTATATGTCGGTGTTGCCTACCCTCACAAAAATTTAGAATTTTTAGTTGATAGTTTTGTAGAGTTTCAAAAAATATATCCTGATTATTATTTGATTTTGATTGGCAGTAGAAATTATTTTTACGATCAATTAGAAAATTATATCAAATCACATTATCCTACTCTACAAGCCAAGATACTTTACAAGGGTTTTGTGCCAGATATTGAGCTAGGTGCTTATTTTTCACAAGCTACAGCCTTTGTTTTCCCGTCTCTATATGAGGGTTTTGGCTTGCCACCACTAGAAGCTATGCAGCATGGCACAGTCGTCATATCTAGTCGTAGTAGCTGTTTGCCAGAGATATTGCAAGACGCAGCTTTATTTTTTGATCCTACTGACCAGCAAGATTTGGTCAACAAACTGGAGATTATCATCAAAAATCCAGAATTAAAAAATAAGCTCATCAGCAAAGGACAGCTACTAGTCACCCAATATAGCTGGGAAAACATGGCCAAGGAAATTATGAATATTTATGCCAAAAATTAGAAGTTTTATAAGATTAGCCGTCAGATACTCACCTTATGTTGTGCTGATATTTTTTTTATTTGTTGGCATTTATCTTCGTTTACATAATGCCATCAATTATAGTACATTTTGGGCTGACGATGGTGGCGGGCATGTGAAATATATGGAAACTATTTACTATGAACATCGCTTGCCAACATTTAATGAAACTTATTTAGCTTGGCACGAACCTTTGTATTATGTCTTACTTTTTCCTTGGCAAAAAATAGGCTTACTACTTGGTCTTTTTGGTGTGCATTGGGCTGCTTCTTTAAATATCTTAATTTATGCCTTATTTTTATTTTTAGTATGGAAGCTTAGCCGTCTTTTTTCTAAAAGCTCTTTAGTCAGCATTATCAATGTTAGTTTATTTTCAGTTTTATTTATCGGAGTAAAACTCAGCGCCTATATTAATAATGAACTTTTGGCTCAGACATATATCCTATTTTTGATTTATTTTTTTATAAAGCTTGATTTACTCGCTGAGCATAAATTAAAAAAAGTATTTTTTTGGTCTATATTGCTAGCTATAGGTTTGTGGATCAAGCTGACTATTTATATAGTATTACTTTCAGTTTTATTATTTTATACTATTAATATTTGGCAGAGAAAATATCTGTGGCGATATATTTTACTCATTGTGATTATTCCTGTGGCTTTGAATATCCCATGGCTACTTTACAAAAAAAATAATTTTAACGCTTATTTTACTATCAATATTTATGATGCCAAGCCTCGACAAAATATCCTGACTAGCGATGCTTGGAAATATATTTTTACTATCAATACAAATATTTTTACAGACTATCCCTACTGGTACAAATTACCTCATTCATATTTTTCTATACTTTTGAGTGATTCTTTTGGTGATTATTATAATTTGTTCAACAATAATATCAAAATAGGAGCACTAGCAGAGGAAGATAGGATATTGGTCGGCAATGGTCGCTACACGACACCAGCTCATTGGCGCTCACTACTCAATACCAATAGACTTGGTTTAGGATTTTTTATCATCTGGTGCATTGGTTTTATTGCTTTTATATTTTCGGTATTAAAGAAAAAAATACCATTTAATAATTATTTTATATTGTGGTTGATAGTTTTATTAGCTGGTTGGGGAGCTTCAATTTTTCATAATTTAAGATTACCATATTTAGAAGCTGGTGTTTTGAAGGGACATTTTATTTATTATACCTATCCTTTGTTTACTATTTTGGCTTATTTTGGCTTAGAAAAAATTATCAATAATAAAATAATACTTAGTTTAATATTCTTTCTACCACTGATTATATACGTCATTTTGGGGTGGAGGATATTAATGGTCTAATGCCAAAATACATGATTTCTTCGCGATCAAAATCTATACTTGCCTTAATAAGTTCAGCCGTTTTGGGTGCTGTAGCCTTTTTTATTATTTATCCAGCTTTATTAAATTTTAGCTATGATGCCTGGCTTTGGACAGCTGGACCAGATCAGATTCAATATTATACCGGCTGGTTGATGTATCGCCAGGCAGATTGGTCTTGGCCACTAGGTATGATTTCTAATTACGCCTATCCTACTGGTATATCTATTAGCTATACTGATTCCATACCTCTTTTGGCTATATTTTTTAAGATATTTGCTCATTGGTTGCCAGCTGTTTGGCAGTACACTGGTATATGGATTTTGTCTTGTTTTATTTTGCAAGGTATTTTTGCTTATTTATTGCTTGAAAATTTTTTTAAAAATAAAATTTTATCTTTGATCGGTAGTATATTTTTTATCTTGAGTCCCAGTATGCTTTTTCGAATGGGTGGTCATTTTGCTCTAGCTGGGCATTGGTTGATACTGGCTGCTTGGTGGATTTTCTTTTCTCAAAAAAAATTATCTTGGTCAGCTTGGCTGATATTGACAGGCCTAGCTTTATTGATTCACCCATATTTATTATTGATGGTATTTTTTATAGCTTTTCTAAAGTCTTTGGATTTACTTTTTATCAAAAAAATAATAAGTTTCAAAAAATTTATTTTATTTCTTGTAACGCTCAGCATCTATCTATTATTATTGGCTTACGCTTTGGGTTTATTCAATATTCAAGCTAGTGCAGCTCCGGGTTATGGTGATTTTTCCATGAATCTAAATGCCTTGTTCAACCCTATGACTTGGTCAGGTCTATTAGCCGATAGGTCTATTATTTTTTATCAAGCCGAAGGTTTTAACTATTTGGGTCTAGGTATTATCCTACTTTTATTATTTATATTACCAGTAGCCATTAAAGAAAAAAATAAATTGTTATACCTAAAAAATCATTGGCTATTAATATTATTTTGCTTCTTTTTAACTATATTGGCCATTAGTCATATCGTAACTTGGGATGATCAGGTGTTATTTAAAATCAATTGGCCAAGATACATTATCGATAATATATTTGGCATATTTAGATCATCTGGTAGATTTTTTTGGCCAGTGTATTATTTAATTATTTTAAGTGCAATTTTAGCCGTTAAAAAATTAAAATTAAATAAAGCATTTTTTATTTTATTAATAGCTTTATTAATTCAGGTTTATGATTTGAGTGATAAATTACTAGAACGTAGTAGAGAATATCAAAATAAAGTATATTTGAATCCAAATAATGAAACAATTTCACAACTTTTACCAAAATATAAGCACTTATCTTTCTTACCAGTAATTAATCACAAATATTTCCCTTATTTTGTGCTAGAGGCTACAAAAAATCATCTGAGTGTCAATGATGGCTATTTTGCACGAGAGCCAAGAGCAATGGAGGTCAATAAAAATAAAGAGATAGAATTAGTAAAAAATAATTTAATCAACAAAGATACTGTTTATATAATTTCTAGAGATTTAGATATTTTTTTAGATAAAATAAATAAAGAAGAAAATTTAGTAATCAATTTTGATAATAGTATCATTATTTTTCCAAATCGTAGGTAATTATGCATTTGGTGTTTTGATACATTTTTGTTATAATATATCAATATGGAATCGGATCAAAACCGATCAACAAATACTGAAATAGAAGAAACAAAAATCAAGCAAGAAATTTTAGCTGAGCTTGATAGTTTTTTGTTAGACGGTGAGCAAGAATCTCAAATCACAAAACCAGAGATTGATGTGGCTCGCACCAAAGCTCTACAAGAATTGGATCGCTTGATCAAGCAGGATTTGAGTGCTAGTGAGATATTGACTCGTCTAAAATCACGTACAGAGCAAAAACCCACAGAAGAATTACCAAAAATGAGCAATTTTTATTCTTCTATACATGTGGTAGATTTGCGCCATGATTATCAAGAAGTAGCCAAAAAGAAACCTGGCTTTTTTGCTCAATTATTGGATAAAAATCATAAAAAAAAGGAAAAAGACCTCCATCATGAAGAAGTGCTAGTAGAGCCAGTAGAAAAAACCATAGACCCAATACCATCAGATTCATTACCTCAGGTAGAGCCAGCGCAAGAAATAGCAGAGCCAGAGGAGGTGGTATCTCCTGCATATAATTATCGTTTAGCTTTTAGAAATACAGCTGTCACAGCTTTGATAGCTTTGGTGGTGTTATTACCAATCCAGGGTATTATATTTGCTGGTAAATTTCAGTCTGACAAAGATAAGCTGCTCAACTATGGTCAAAGTGGTTTTTTGTCTTTCAAGTCTGGAGTGATCAAGGCCTCATCCAATAGCTATCAAGCAGCCGATGTTGACTTTACCAACGCTCTAGTAGATTTTGATAATGCTAAAAAGATATTGAATAAATATGACGCTAGCTTTTTGAGTATTGGTGATAAATTGCCAGTGATCGGCAACACCTTAAAAAGTGGTGAAAATATTTTGAGTATTAGCACCAGCTTGTCTGAGGCAGCCAAAATCATCAACCAAAAAAGAGAACAGTCTATCAATATGACTGACTATATAGTCATACTCAATCAGCAATTGGATGCGCTCTTGCCACTGCTGGAAGATACTAATCGTAGATTGGACAAAATAGTCGGTGTCTCCGACAGTCTGCGTTTGGAGCTAGACAATTTCAAAAAAGATTTAGAACCGCTTTTAGCAAATTTGCACCAACTCAAAACCATCACTACAACATTAGAAGATTTATTAGGTAGCAATCAAGAACAGCGTTATTTATTACTTTTTCAAAACAACAATGAATTGAGACCTACTGGTGGATTCATCGGTAGCTATGCCTTGATTGATGTCAACAAGGGTCAGATAGTGTCCATGGAAATACCAAAAGGTGGCACTTATGATTTGACTGCTGGTCAGAAAAAATCTTGGCGCTCACCTTCGGCCCTAGCCATAGTAAATCTCACTTTCAATATCTGGGATGCCAATTGGTGGCCAGATTTTCCTAGCTCTGCTAAAAAAATAGCTAAGTTGTTTGCAGAAAGTAGTGGCTCTTCAGTAGATGGTGTGATAGCTATCAACGCTACAGTTTTACAAAAACTATTGGCTATTACTGGGCCTTTGTATTTAGAAAATTATAATGTAGAAATTAATTCACAAAATGTTATCGATGTTTTGCAAAATGAAATAGAAGGCAAGCGCAATGAAGCTAATCCCAAGACTATCATTTCTGATTTAGCTCCTCAGATTTTAGAAAAAATATTTAATACCACTGATAAAACTGAAGACATGTTCAGTTTGTTGGCTCAGATATTGCAAAATAAAGATTTGCAGATATATTCTACTGATCAATCTATAGATAAAAAAATCAGTGCCTTGGGTTGGCGTGGAGAGATGATGGACACTGATCGTGATTATCTTTGGGTGGTTGGTTCAAATATCGCCGGTGGTAAGACCGATTTGTATGTCAATCAGTTTGTAGAGCACCAAGCACAAATAGCAGAAAATGGAGAGATTGTAGATACAGTCAAGATTACTAGGTCAAATGACGGAGATATCAACAATCCTTTGGCTGGCTTGGATGGAGCCAATGTGTCTTATTTGCGATTTTTTGTACCCAATGGTAGCCAATTGATCTCGGCTAGTGGTTTTGATACCATACCAGAGCAATACTTTCCAGACAATACATCTTATGATATTGATCCTGATCTTTTAAAAGAGGAGAGCAAGTTGATTGATAAAGATTCAAAAACGGAGATTTTCTCTAGTCTGAATAGAACAGTATTTGCTAACTGGCAGATGCTCAAACCCGGAGAAACAAAGACAGTAACTATTACTTATAAATTGCCTTTTGTTTTGGATCTGGGTAACGGCTTGATCAATGACTGGAAAAAACTATTTTTAGCTAGTAGTCGTCATTTTGATCATTATAGTCTGCTAGTGCAGTCACAAAGTGGTCAGAGCAAAACTATTTTTGATTCAAGTATTGTTTTCCCTAGCAATTCCAAGATTATCTGGGAGACAGCTAATAATGAAAACAGCGTGCAAGTCCAAAACAATGAAGTCCATTTTAATCAGAACTTAGATCATGATCAGTATTTTGGTGTAGTCACGACTAATCAGTAATATGATAAAAAAAGTTTGGCACAAGCTAAATAATTCAGTGGCCGGTGGAGCGGTGATTATCGCTTTTTTTTCTTTGTTAGCCAAAATTTTAGGCTTAGTGCGAGAGCGTTTGATCGCTGTCAATTTTGGAGCCAGCGCCATATCGGATATTTATTATGCTTCTTTTCGTTTGCCAGACATGATTTTCAATACCCTAGTTTTGGGTGCTTTGACTTCAGCTTTTATACCTATTTTTCAAAAAACTTGGCACAAAGATAAAAATCATGGATTAGTACTAGCTAATTCAGTTATTAATTTTTTTGTTATTATCGTCAGTATTTTGGTAGTTGTGGCTATTATATTTGCTGGCCCGATGACTAGATTGATCACTCCTGGTTTTGATGATTGGCAGATGTCGCAAACTATTTTGTTATCTAGGATAATGTTGTTAGCAACATTGTTTTTTGTTTTTTCCAATGTTTTGGGAGGAGTATTAAATGCCTGGAAAAAGTTTTTTAGTTTTTCTTTGGCTGCCTCTTTTTATAATATTGGTATTATCGTAGGTATAGTTTTTATCTACCCCTATGTTGGCTTGAGCGGTTTGGCTTGGGGAGTAGTTTTGGGGGCCATGTTGCATTTGTTCGTGCAATTACCAGAGGCCATGCGCTATGGTTTTCGTTATAGACTGCATTTGGTATTTGATGACAATTTGAAAAAAATATTACGCTTGATGGTGCCTCGTACTTTGGGCTTGGCTGCTGGGCAGTTCAATCTAGTCTTAGTGACTATGATGGCCTCACACTTGAGTAGTGGTAGTATCGCTGTTTTCAATCTAGCCAACAACATGCAAAGCTTACCCATATCACTTTTTGCTGTGTCTTTGGCTATTGCTGTTTTTCCTACTTTTTCACAAGCAGTTTTGGAAAAAAATCACACCTTATTTGCTACTCATCTTTCACAAAATGTGCGTCGTTTGTTATTTTTACTTTTACCAATATCAGTATTGATAGTAGTTTTGAGAGCTCAAGTGGTGAGGGTACTTTTGGGTTCTGGTAATTTTACTTGGGAGAATACATATGACACAGCCCAAACTTTGGGTTGGTTTGCTGTGTCTATTTTTGCTCAAGGTTTGATACCGCTGCTAGCTAGATCATTTTATGCTTTGGGTGACACCAAGACGCCTACTTATGTGGCTTTTGTATCTATCTTGATCAATATCGCCTCAGCTTTTTATTTGTCTAGTATTTTTGGTGTGCAGGGCTTAGCCATGGCTTTTTCAATCAGTAGCATCATTAATATGCTACTACTTTATTTGATACTTTATGCCAAAGTAGAATTCATGGATAACAATAAAATATTTGTAGTTTTATTGATAGTGACATTGAATTCTTTGGTGGCTGGTTTTGTGGCTAATAGAGTTTTGCATTTTATCGCGCCATTTTTGAATACTCACACTTTTATGGGTATATTTATGCAGGGCCTGATAGCTGGTGTTTGTGGCTTGATTATTTATCTAATATTGAGTATATTGTTTAAACTCGAAGAAGTGAGTATAGTAAAGAATAAGTTATTACAGAGCTGGCATCTCATAAAAAATGGAAAAAATTAGGAATTTTTGTATTATTGCTCATATTGATCACGGTAAGTCCACCTTGGCTGACCGTATGTTAGAGGTGACCAAAACCGTCGAAGATCGCAAGATGAAAAATCAGATATTGGATCAGATGGATTTGGAGCGTGAAAGAGGTATTACTATAAAATTACAACCAGCTCGTATGGATTGGAAGGGTTATGAGCTGAATTTGATCGATACCCCAGGACATGTAGATTTTACCTATGAAGTGTCTCGTTCGCTAGCTGCTGTAGAAGGAGCTATATTGCTTATTGATGCTAGCCAGGGAGTAGAAGCTCAGACTTTAGCTAATCTTTATCTAGCTTTGGATCAAGATTTGGTGATCATACCAGTCATAAATAAAATAGATCTACCAGCTGCTGACGTACCAGCTACCAAAAAGGAAATTATGAACTTGCTGGGTTGTGCTGAAAGCGATATTTTATTGACCTCGGCCAAGACTGGTCAAAATATCGGCGATATATTGGATGCCATCATAGAGAGAGTTCCTAGTCCCAAAAATACTGACACTGACTCCTTGCAGGCATTGATTTTTGATTCTGTTTATGATGAATTTCGTGGTGTAGTTATTTTTGTGAGGATATTTGCCGGTCAAGTCAAAAAAGGTGACAAAATAAAATTTGCTTTTACTGCAGAGGAGACAGAGGTTTTGGAAGTAGGTTTTTTCAAGCCTCAGTGGACCAAAGCTGATACTTTGAGCAACGGTGAGATTGGTTATATTATCACTGGCGTCAAAAATCTAGACAAAGCCAAAGTAGGCGACACTATCATTTTGAAAAATAGTAATACTCAGGCTTTAGCCGGATACAAAAGTATCAAGCCGATGGTTTATGCTGGTATTTTCCCTCAAGAAGGTAGTGAATATCAAAAATTACGTGATGCTATATTGAAGCTCAAGCTCAATGATGCTAGTTTAGTTTTTGAGCCCGCTAGTTCTCAGGCTTTGGGCTTTGGTTTTCGTTGTGGCTTCTTAGGTTTACTACATCTAGAAATATTTCAGGAAAGATTGCGTCGAGAATTCAATCTCCACCTGATAGTCACTACACCTACAGTAGCCTATAAGATAAAATTACGTAATGGTGAGCAATTTGTATTGACCACACCATCAGAAATGCCTGATCCTAGTGCTATAGAGTTTATAGAGGAGCCTTATATGAATATTGAGGTCGTGACTCCTACCCAATACATTGGTAATTTGATGTCCTATATTACTGAGGTCGGTGGTTTGCCAACTAGCAATGAGTATATAGATGAGCAGCGTTTGATTTTGCGCTACCAGATCCCATTGAGTAGTATTTTGGTAGATTTTTATGACAAAATCAAAAGCTCTTCAGCTGGCTATGCTTCTTTGAATTATGATTTTTCTGATTATAGAAAATGTGATTTAGTAAAAATGGAAATATTGGTAGCCGAAGAAGTGGTGGAGGCTTTGACTAGCTTGGTGTATAGAGATAGTGCTCACAGAGTCGGCAAAAATATAGTCAATAAGCTCAAAGATATGATTCCTCGCCAGCAGTTTGTGGTCAAAATACAAGCAGTGATTGGTGGTAAGGTGGTAGCCGGAGACAAGATTTCGGCTCTCAGAAAAGATGTCACAGCCAAGCTATATGGCGGAGATGTGACTAGAAAACGTAAACTTCTAGAAAAACAGAAAAAAGGTAAAAAAAGAATGGCCCAATCAGGCAAAGTAGAAATACCCCAAGAAGCCTATTTAGCTGTTTTGAAGCGTGATTAGCTCCAAGTCCAAGCAATCATAGAAAATATCATAAAAATTGCTAGGATTATCCAGATAATTTTTTGAGTTTTCTTTTTCATGGTTTTATGATTTATGGCTAAACACTTAAGTTATGGAAACTACAAATAAGTTTAGCAAATTTTTTCCAAATGATGAAGTGCGTTTGGTGATACTCAGTAGAGATGGTAAATATTTTTATTTTTGGCATTTATTTGTCATTGTTGTTATTTTTTTCTTTTTGTTTCCACTGTGGCATTTGGGTCATTATGGTGTATTACTTTGGTTGACCTTGTTTGTGATTAGTTTAGTATTTTTTGCTAATTATTTGCTGAGACGCAATACTGTGTACATAGTGACCAAACACAAAATTTGGCATGTTTTTTTTATCAATGATCATAATATCAAGCTCCGAGGGGCTATCAATATTGACGATATAGACAATATTCACTATCAAGACAATGATTTGACCATCACTACAGATGGCTCAGTCTACTATCTCAAAAATATACGCAATGTCCAGCAAGTCTATAATTTATTGAAAAAAGAAGACTTATCTAAAAATGAAAAATCTGGTATAATATAAAGCATGAACGGCTATATTCGGCCAGAAATCCAAGAACCAAAAATAGAAAGCGCTGACAACGCTACTTTTGATAATTCTTTTGAGCAAGCAAACGAGAAAAAAGTTGTCAGAGTCTCTGAAGCTAGTCATGTGATACCCAGTCTGGATGCTGGCGTCAGTGGTCAATCAGCGGTTGATCAGTCAAATATTTCTGGTCAGCAAATTATTTTAGAAAAAGTTGAACAAATATTAGCCCAGGATATGGATAATATTTTTTTATCTTTGGATATAGCACAACAGGCGGTTTTCAAAAGACGCGGTGAAGAAACCTCTCGTCAGATTGCCAAATTATTAAACAAAGGCACTGTGCCATTACAAAAAATAGTAAATTTGATTATTTCTTGGTTGCGTATTATACCGCATATCAATAAATTTTACCTAGAACAAGAAGCCAAAATCAAGGCTGACAAGATTATGAGTTTGCATATCAATAAATAAATATGGAAATTACTACCGAATTATTATTAATCATAGTTTTTTTAGCTTTATTGACTTTGATTGTGATTAATATTTTGATTCGTCAAAATAAAAATAAAACCAACAAGAGTTTAAATTTATCTATTTTTTTGATCAAGATACCAAAATATACCAAAGATGAAAAAGAGGAGTTGTCAAAACAATATATAGAACAAACTCTCGGTAAGATTGAGAATTTTTTTGCTTCCCTCGCTGGTCTCAAAGAAGAAAAAGTATTTTTTGGACAGCCAAAAGAGATTTTTTCTTTGGATATAGTTTCCAAAGATGGCTATATCAATTTTTATGCAGCCATACCCCAAAGATTCAAAGAATATTTTATAGTGCAATTGCAGGCAGTCTACCCCAAGATTTATATGGAGGAGGTCACTGATTACAATATTTTTGAGGCTCACTCTAGTGTGGTAGCTGGCTATTTGAAATTTGGTGGTGATTATACTTTGCCTATCAAGACATATCGTAATTTTGAAAATGATCCCTTAGAAGGTATCACCAACAACATGAGCAAGCTAGTCGCTGGCGAAGGAGCAGCTATACAGTATGTTTTTCGTTCAGCTCCACACAAGTGGCACAAACGCGGTAGGACAGTAGCTCAAAAAATGCACAAAGGCTTGACTTATCAACAAGCCATGAAGGATGTTGGTGGAGTTGGTTTTTTACCAAAACTAGAAAAAACATTTGAGTTTGCTGCTACTTTTTTCAAAACCACTCCAAAGCCAGAAGAAAAGGCCAAAGAAATAGAAGAAAATAGACAGCCATTGTCTGCCATGGAGCAAGAAAGAGCCAAAGGACTAGAGGAAAAAACTTCCAAAGCTGGTCTGGAGGTCAATATCCGTTTGGTAGTATCTAGTGCCAACGAACTAAGATCAAGAGCTATTTTAGCTGATATTTTGAATAGTTATAATCAATACAATATTTATGAATTTGGCAATCGTTTTCAAGCAGTAGTACCCAGACATCCTGCCAAAATAGTAGAGCATTTGATTTATCACCACTTTGCACCTAATCAGCGTTTGCTTTTGAACTCCGAAGAGATGGTCAGTGTCATGCATCTGCCACTACCGACTACAGAGACTCCAAATATAGATTGGCTAGAGGCTACCAAAGCTTCTCCGCCTATGAATATGCCCACTACTGGTATTGTGCTTGGTAAAAATATTTATCGCGGTCGAGAGACTATGGTGCGCATCAAAGCAGAAGATCGTCGTCGCCACATGTATGAGATTGGTATGACTGGTACTGGTAAATCTGTTTTGATGGAGAGTCTGATCAAGCAGGACATCGAGGCTGGTAATGGCTTGTGTCTCATCGATCCGCATGGTGAGCTGGCTGACAAAGCTTTGAGTCATGTGCCAAAATCTAGAGTAGAGGATGTCATTTATTTTAATCCAGCTGATATTGAGCGACCAGTGGCTATGAATATGCTGGAGTATGATACAGAAGAACAAAAGACTTTTGTCATCAACGAAATGATTGCCATCTTTGATAAACTTTATGATTTGAGATCTACTGGTGGTCCGATGTTTGAGCAATACATGCGCAATGCTATGTTGCTAGTCATGGACGACAAGGATTCTGGGGCTACTCTACTAGAAGTGCCTAGAGTTTTGTCTGATGAAAGCTATCGTAAATTCAAACTCTCTAAAGTAAAAAATAGATTGGTCAAAGATTTTTGGGAAAAGGAAGCACAAAAAGCTGGCGGTGAAGCATCACTCGCTAATATGGTGCCATATATTACTAGTAAACTGACACCATTTATCTCCAATGACACTATCAGACCAATCATTGCCCAGCAAAAAAGCGCCTTCAATTTTAGAGAGGCTATGGATAATAAAAAAATTATTATTATCAATTTATCCAAAGGTAAAATTGGCGAGATGAACAGCAACCTTTTGGGTATGATAGTGATCGGCAAACTATTATTTGCCTCTATGAGTAGAGTGGATGTCCCTGAGGAAGAGCGCAATGATTATTATCTCTACATAGATGAATTCCAGAATTTTATGACTGATACTATTGGTATTATTTTGTCAGAAGCCAGAAAGTATCGTTTGAATTTAATTTTGGCTCATCAATACATAGCTCAGCTAGTCAAAAATAATGACACCAAGATCAGAGATGCTATTTTTGGTAATATTGGCACCCTGATATCCTATCGCATAGGTGTAGAAGATGCTGAGATGATAGCCAAGCAGATGGCTCCGGTTGTATCGGTCTATGATTTGGTCAACATGCCAAAATATACCTGCTATATCAAGTTATTGATTGATAATGCCAATCCACCAGCTTTTAACTTTAATCCTATTTTACCAGAGCGTGGTAATTTGGAATTAGCAGAAGCCATAAAGCAATTATCTAGGCTAAAATATGGTCGAGAAAGAAAGATTGTGGAAGCCGAAGTAATGGATCGGGTGATAATATAAATTTGGCTAATATTAGCTAAATATTATAGTAAATAAAAAAATTAAACCTTGTTGCCAAAATTATTTTTTTGTGGTAATTTTATAGCAGAAATAAAGATTTGAGAGCGAAACAAAAATAAAAATGTCAAACGTTAAAAAAATTAAAGAATTAGAGTCCTTAATATACTCTTTGGAATTGGAGCTCAAAAAAACCAAGCTCATCATGGGTGAGTTGACTGGTGAAAAGGGCAAAAAAGCTGTGGATTATACACTGCGAGCCAGTGACCTCAATCAAGACGATGAAAATGAAAATGGCGTAGTAGTTGAAGGTATTTTCAATGGTCAGATTATGATCGGTCCTGATGGCAAGCAGTATTCTGTACCAGCCAACTACGCTTCCAAATCCAAGCTAGTAGAAGGTGATATTTTAAAACTAACTATTGACCGTAGCGGAGCCTTTATCTTCAAGCAAATCTCACCAGTAGAACGCAGTCGTTTGGTCGGTAGATTGGTCAAAGATAATAATTTAGGAGAATTTGTTGTTTTGGCTGGCGATAAAATTTATCGTATCTTGATGGCTAGTATTACTTATTTCAAGGGCGAAGAAGGTGATGAAGTAGTTATTTTGGCACCCAAAGATCATGATGGTACTTGGGCAGCCGTAGAAAATGTAATTAAAAGTAAAAAAAATAAATTCGACGACGTGGAAATAGATTTTTAGGCCAAATATGCACTCGGAAGTCATTTACAGAAAATATCGGCCAAAAACATTCAAAGAAGTAGTTGGCCAGAGGCCTATAAAAATCACTCTAGAAAATGAGATACTCTCTGGTCAGGTAGCACATGCTTATTTGTTTGTTGGACCGAGAGGTACGGGCAAAACCACAATCGCTAGATTGCTTGCCCGTTCTTTAAATTGTACAAATAAAAAAGAAAAAACTGCTGAACCATGCAATGAATGTAGTACTTGTCGCCAGATAAACAACAATCAGTCTATGGACATCATAGAGATTGATGCTGCTTCTAATACTGGCGTTGATAATGTCCGTGATAATATTATCACCAATGCTCAAGTGCCAGCATTTAGCAAAGATGGCTATAAGATCTTTATCATCGATGAGGTGCACATGCTGTCCAAGTCGGCTTTCAATGCACTACTCAAGACTTTGGAAGAGCCACCAGCTAGAGTTGTATTTGTCTTGGCTACTACTGAGGTACACAAAGTACCACAGACCATAATCTCTCGTTGCCAAAGGTTTGATTTTAAAAAATTAACCCAAAATGAAATTTTAGGCAGGCTATCAGAGATTGTAGAGTGGGAAAAAACCATAATACCAGAACATATTTTGACTGAGATTGCTCGTCGAGCTGATGGTGGTATGCGTGATGCGGAGTCACTTTTGGGTCAGATTATATCACTGGGCGATGGCAAGGTTGATGATGATTTAGCTTCGATAGTTTTGCCACGCAGCAATTGGAAAGAAATAGACGAATTAACTGGCGCACTAAAAGTGCAAAATTTGGGTGCGGCTTTGAATCAGATAAATAAATTAGTCAACGAAGGCGTGGATCTCAAAATGTTTATAGAAGATTTGTTGGAGTATCTGCGTCAGATCATGTTGGTTGGAGTGGTTGGTGCTAGTTGGCAGATCGATGAAACAGTAGAGATCAAAGAAGCTATCACTACTCATGCTAGAGACTGGTCTACTACTGATTTATCTAGATTGATAAATATTATTTTAGCTAAGCTCAGTATCAAAGATACTTTGGTAGAGCAATTACCTTTGGAATTGGCTTGTGTAGAATATCTTCTCAAAAAATCTACTGATATTCATATGAGCAAAAATACCAATGAAGTAGCCAGTGATGAGTCAGTAGTACCAAAAATTACTATTAGTGCTGAGGCTAGCAATTATCACGTCTGGCAGCAGGTGATAGAGGAATTGCGTAAAATCAACAAATCTTTGGCTGTACTTTTGCAACATAGTCACCCTTTAAAACTAGATGATAAATATATCGTTGTTGGTTTACAGTATAGTTTTCATTTGGATCAGCTCAATAAAGCAGCTGTCAAAAACTCTATTAGCGATGTGATACAAAAGGTTACTAATAATAAACTTCTGTTAGATTTTATTATTGATGATGATTTTGCACAAAACCATCAAATATTCAAAGGCAAAAATGAAAAAGAAGTAGAGGATATTATTGATGCTTTTGGGGGAGAATTGATATGATTGACTTAATGTTTTAATTGTAATATTATTTTTCCAGCCATTCGGGGATCGCCCGCCCGGCAACGCCGTTGGCGTAGCCATGGCGGACGGGTCTAATGGCCCCGCAAATTCGCTTACGCTCATAACGGGGCAAGTATTCAAAAGAATAAATATTTGCTGCGTAGTGGTCATAAGTGCAAATCGCATTTATTCGGGGATCGTCTAACGGTAGGACGCCAGGTTCTGGCCCTGGTAATTGGGGTTCAAATCCCTATCCCCGAGCCAACCTTCGCCAAGGCTACGGTTGGCCTGTGGCCAAGAAGGTGAGACGCTAGCCAATAGCACAGCGCCCCGAGCCAATTTTACGAAGTAAAAAAGGATATAGTCCTTTTTTTGTTTATTAAAAAAATTTGCCATATTTTTTCCACTTGCTATAATAAAAAGCATGAAAAAGGTAATTATCGGCATTGGCATACCAGGTTCTGGCAAAACCACTGTGCTCAAGGATTTTGCAGAAAAATATAATTATATTTATATCTGTCCGGATGAGATCAGGATGGAAATGCTTGGCGATGCTGCTGATCAATCAAAAAATAGTGAAGTTTGGGCAGAGGCTCATCAAAGAATGAGGGATTTTTTAGCTCAAGGCCAAACTGTTGTTTTTGACGCAACCTTTACTAATGCCAATGGTCGTAAAAATTTTTTGGACCTTGCTAGACAAAGTGGAGCCGAAAAAATACAGGGTATTTTATTTGATACACCACTGGAAATTGCTCAAGAAAGAAACTTAAGTAGAGAACGCCAAGTGCCAGAACATGCCATGCAAAGAATGCACAATGATCTGCAAAAAGATAAACCATCTCTTGAAGATGGTTTGGATGCTATATTTACACTCAATGAATATCAGGACTTAGTCAATGTTGAGAGAGCTGAAAATACCCAAAAGGATTTTAAGAAAAATCGTTAAATTAATTTATAAAATATGTTTGCAAAAAATACTTGGTTAAAAATAGGCGGAGGAGTATTGTTGTTAGCCTTAGTTGTTTGGTTATTTTTTATTAAACTAAACCAAGCAGCCGTAGCTCCTGAAAATAAAAATTTAAATACTAATACACTAGATAAACCAGCTTCTTTGGAAGCTACAGATTTATCTATAACAGAAACTAAAATGACAACTGTAAAAATAGAAACAAGTAAAGGCGATATTACTTTGGAGTTATTTGATAATGATGCTCCCAAGACAGTGGAAAATTTTGTGACTCTAGCTAAAAAAGGTTTTTATGACGGTGTGATATTTCATCGCGTGATTTCTGGCTTTATGATCCAGGGTGGCGATCCGACTGGCACGGGCAGAGGTGGTCCTGGCTATCAGTTTGCTGATGAGCTCAATCCAAGTACAGAGTCATACAAGCGTGGATATGTCCGAGGCACTCTAGCTATGGCCAATGCTGGACCAAACACCAATGGCAGTCAGTTTTTCATCATGCATCAAGATTATCCATTGGATCACAACTATACTATCTTTGGTCGCGTAGTAAGTGGTATAGAAGTAGTAGATGCTATAGCCTCTAGTAAAACAGATGCCAATGACAGACCACTAGAAGAAGTTAAAATGAAAAAGGTTTCTGTGATAGAATAAAAATATATAAAATTAGACCCCCTATACAATAGGGGGTCTTTTTGCTCTTGTGGGAGCTTCGCGTAGCGCTTTAGGCGCCGCTGTGCATGAGTTCCTGAAGGGCAGCCTTGATCAAAGTCAAGGCTTCATCATGGCCGCTGAAGACGACGTGCCGGATGACAGCCGGGTTACCCCTGGCCATACGGGACACGGGACGACCATCGTCTTCATAGAGCAGGATCAGGGGTACGCCCTCGTAGTTGTCAATCTCCAGTTCGGCGCCAACACCCAGAGACGGGACACCCACGTAGGCGATCACCAGATCAGCGATTTTGACCTGATGACTGTCCATCTCGTAGACCTGTTGCGGACTCAGGCCGGCGTGCTTCTGGGGGTCGGAGTTCAGATGGGGGACGTAGGCTTCGTGACCAAGATCGCTACATGCTTCAGCCAGCCGCTCGTAAAAGCTCTTGAGTTCTACGATGTTCGGTACGCCGGTCAAGGCGCCAGAGATGTAGATCTTCACTACTTGCTCCTTTGGACAGGGTGATTGGTGGTGGGACAGAACAAAACTATTCCTCGTAATATAATATTTTATATTATTATTGTCAATTTATCTTTTTGCTAAAAAACCTTGCCAAGAATGATATTTTCTGGTATTATATGTGCCTATGGAAATTAGAAACATCGCAATTATCGCACACGTTGACCATGGCAAGACTGCTTTGACTGACGCCATACTCAAGCAGACTGGCATGTTGTCAGACGAAAGTGTCAGTATGGATTCCAACACTCTAGAAAAAGAGCGTGGTATTACTATTTATTCCAAAAATGCCGCGGTATTTTATAAAGATACAAAAATTAATATAGTCGATACCCCTGGACATGCTGATTTCGGTTCAGAAGTAGAGCGTGTTTTGCGATCTATTGATAGTGTTTTGTTGGTAGTGGATGCCCAAGAGGGTCCCATGCCTCAGACTAGATTTGTGCTGAAAAAATCTTTAGAGCTTGGTTTGAAGCCAATTGTAGTTTTGAATAAGATTGATAAACCAGCTGCTAATCCCAATCTCGCTCATGAACAAGTTTTTGAATTGTTTATGGATCTTGGTGCTACTGATGAACAGCTCGATTTTACTACTGTTTATGCCGTAGCCAAAAACGGCATTGCCAAGCGTTATTTGACTGATGACTCTCAGGACATTATGCCATTGCTGGATGTGATTTTGGAAAAAGTACAGCCAGCCAAAGCTGAAGTGGATTTGCCTTTACGTTTCCAGCCATTCAATCTTGGCTATGATAATTTTTTGGGACGATTAGCTATTGGTCGTATTTATGAAGGTCGTCTGCAAAACAAGGGTAATCTAGTGTTAAAAAAATTAAATGGTGAAAATAAAACTGGCCGCATCACTAAACTTTTTACCTTCAAAGGTTTGGAAAGAATAGAGGCTGAAGAAGCTCTAGCTGGTGATATTGTCATGATTGCAGGATTTTCTGATATTGATATTGGTGAAACTCTTTGTCTCAATGCCGAACAAGAGGCCTTGCCAGCTATTACAGTTGATGAACCAACAATTTCTTTGGATTTTTTGGTCAACAGTTCTCCTTTTGCTGGTCGCGAAGGCAAGTTTGTCACTAGCAAACAATTACGTGAGCGTTTAGAAAAAGAATTAGAAATCAATGTTGGTTTGAAAATAGATTTTGCCAATGACACCAACAAAGTTTATGGTCGTGGAGAATTACACATTGCCATCTTGATAGAAAATATGCGTCGTGAAGGTTTTGAAATGCAAGTTTCTCAGCCCCAAGTCATCATCAAAGAAAAAGATGGTCAAAAGATGGAACCTTTTGAAGAAGTGACTATTGATGTACCAGAAGACAAATCCGGCATTGTGATAGAAAAAATTGGTAAACGCAAAGGTATAGTAGTAGATATGAAGATGCACGGCAGTCAGTCTCGTTTGGTTTTTGAAATGCCTACCCGTGGTTTATTGGGCTACAGAGGAGAGTTTATTGTGGATACTAGAGGAGAAGGTATTTTGTGCTCCAGAGTGATTGGCTACAAGCCATATGTTGGTGAGATCAAAAAAAGAGAAGTTGGCTCTATGGTTTCTATGGCCACTGGTAAGGCTTTAGGATTTTCTTTATTTAATCTCCAAGAGCGTGGCGTGCTATATATCGGACCAGGAGTAGAGGTCTATGAGGGCATGGTCATTGGTAATGCTGCCAAAGGCATGGATATGATCGTCAATCCTACCAAGGGTAAACAGCTGACCAATATGCGTAGCAAAGCCTCGGATGAAGCTATTATTTTGGTGCCACCAACTATCATGAGTGTAGAAAAAGGTTTAGAAACCATCGCTGATGATGAATATCTTGAAATCACTCCGCATAGTGTCCGTATTCGCAAGCAATCCCTGACTGAAGCTGAGCGTCGTAAAATCAATCGCCAGGCTGAAAAAATAGACGAAGAATAATATAATATTAAATAAAAGAACGCCTAAAAATGCGTTTTTTTATATTTGTCATACTTCACAAGCAAAATTTATATTGCTATAATAAAAAAATGAAAAATGAAAATAATCTAATTCCTCAACATATTGCTATTATTATCGATGGCAACCGTCGCTGGGCTAGATCAAATAATTTGCCAACTTTTGAAGGTCATCGTATTGGCTTTGATAAGGTCAAAAAAATAGCAGAATACGCTCTAGAAAAAGGGGTAAAGATCATGACTATCTACGCTTTTTCTACTGAGAACTGGAAAAGAAGTCAAGATGAAGTGGATTATTTACTGGGCTTGTTCAAAATTTTACTAGAAAAAGAAGCTAGGGGTTTACTAGACAAAGGGATTAAATTACAAATATTGGGCAATAGGAGTGGGTTGTCAAAAGATTTGCAAGCGGCCATCACCAAAGCTGAAGCATTGACCCAGTCAGCTGATCGGGGAATTTTGAATATTTGTTTTAATTACGGTGGTCGTGATGAGATTGTCAGAGCTGTTCAAAAAATAATAGCCGATAAAATACCAGCTGCTGATATTACTGAAGATGTGATCAAAGAAAATCTGTACACCAAAAATATGATTGACCCTGATTTTATTATTCGTACTTCTGGAGAGCAAAGATTATCTGGATTTTTGACTTGGCAATCAGTATATAGTGAATTATATTTTACCAAAAAAATGTGGCCAGAATTTGAGCCAGAAGATTTTGATTTGGCTTTAGAAGAGTATAGTAATCGCCATAGAAGGTTTGGTGGCAATTAGCTTTTTGTGATATAATTTACCCTGTAAAATACCGCTAATAGTTTTTTAATAATTTAAAATATTTTAAATCACTATGCAAATTATTTTTTTGCAATAAAGATTATAATAGCGGTAATTTCCGCTTTTTATGCGGAAATTATTTTACAGGGTAAATACTTAAAAACAAAAATATGAAAAAAACTAGCAAGAAAAAAATAAATAAACAAAAAAAATTATTTAGCAACATATGGAATCACTATGGAAATACCAATACTTCCCTGGTGATTGTTTTATTTTTACTAGTCTTAGGTAGCGGATTGTATTTATTGTCTTCTTACATGAATGATAGTGCTCACTCAATCAAAAATCAGATACCTATTCAAAATAACAACAATACCAACTACGATTTTTCTACTCAAGTAGCCAAATTTACATCAGCTGATGAGTTCAAAGAATATATTGCTCAAGCTCAGTTAGTCAGTAGTTCTGGGTATTATAATATTATGGGTAATATGGGCATGGGTACGATGGCTAGAGATATGGTGGTCAGTGCTCCGACTATGACGGAAGATTTTGGCAATACTGCTCCTAGTGCCGTCAAGGCAGATTCTAATGCTGTCACTAGTATTGATAGATATTCCAATACCAATGTCCAGGTAGCTGGTATAGATGAGCCAGATATTATCAAAACTGATGGTAATAATATTTATTATGCCAAACAGCAAAATTATTATATGTATGAGCGCATGATGGCGCCAATAGATATCAATGGTATTTATCCTTATCCACAACAAAAAGTACAAACAGATATCATCAAATCTTGGCCATTATCTGATATGAAGTTTTTATCCAAGATCGATAAGACTGGACAGCTATTACTCAAGGATAATATATTGGTAGTATTTTCTGGCAATGAAATCAATGCTTATGATGTCACCAATCAAGAAAAGCCAGACAAAAAATGGACCATCAAGTTAGACTCAGATTCACAAACAGTATTTGATCAGGCTCGCTTGTATGGCAATGATATTTATCTAGTCACTCATACTTATATCAATGACAACGAGCCTTGTCCCATCAGACCGCTGAACGTCAACGATGAAAAATTGGTCATTACTTGTTCAGATATTTATCATCCTATATCTTTGACAGCAGCCAATGCTACTTATGTAGCTATGAAGCTTGATCTCAAATCAGGTAAAGTGACTGCCAGTACTTCTTTTGTAGCCAGCGAAGGCCAGTCTGTAGTCTATATGTCAGAAAACAATCTTTATATCACTTATCCGCAGTCCATAGATATGTTTACCTTTTACTCAGATTTCTTAAAGCAAAGTGCTAGTGATTTATTGAGCTCTACTGTCCAAGAAAAAATTGCTAAACTACGATCATATGATTTGAGTAATTACACCAAGATGATGGAGCTAGGAGTGATCATAGATAATTGGAAAAAAAGTTTAAGTAAAGATGAAAATTTGCGCATCGAGACAGAATTAGAAAATCGTTTTCAAGATTATTACAAAAATAATAAAAGAGGATTAGCTAATACCGGTCTAGTGAAGATTGGTGTGGGTGATTTGCAAATGAAAGCTAGTGGAGCAGTGCCTGGCTATCCATTGAACCAATGGTCATTAGATGAGTATAAAGGCAATTTACGCATAGCTACTACCTTGGGTGGTATGTGGGATTCTGTTTTTGCTAGCAATAGTGAAAGCGCCAATGATTTGTATGTTTTGGGTGATGATCTAAAAATCGTTGGCAAATTATTAGACATGGGTTTAACTGAAAGAATATATAGTGCCAGATTTATTGAAGACAAAGCTTATATAGTGACTTTTAGACAGACAGATCCATTTTATGTGATTGATTTGAGTGATCCTAAACACCCAGACAAAAAAGGTGAGCTGAAAATCCCGGGTTATTCCGCTTATTTACATCCTATAAATAAAGACAGAATCTTAGGTATTGGTGAAGATGGTAATAAGGTCAAAATTTCTTTGTTTGACGTATCCAATGCTAGTGATCCAAAAGAATTGGATAAATATTCTTTGGATGAGTACTACACAGAGGTCAACAACAATGCCAAGGCATTCATGATTGATCAAAACTACAAGGTATTCTTTGTCCCTGGTAGCAAGGGTGGCTATATACTGAGCTATGACAATGATAAATTGTCACTGGTCAAAGCTGCTCAGATGGATCAAGTCAAGAGAGCCATATTTGTCAATGACTATTTTTATGTCCTAGGTGAAAATAAAATCAAAGTTTATGATGAAAAAACCTGGACAGAGCAGAAAACCTTTGATTTATCCCTAGCCGAATAGATACAATCCTCAAAAAGCCCTCCTCAGACCCTTTGGTCTAGGTGAGTTTTTTAGTCTTGTCAAAATCGTTATTTGTGTTAAAATAAGCTGGTTATTTATATAGTAAAAAGCAAGAATTATGAACAAGTATAGTTATCCCCAACAGCACAAAATAGTTAGTAAAAACAGAATTAGATGGGCAGCTGTGTTTATTGGTATTTTGACCATGTTGGCTGTGATGTTTATCGTGCCAAACGTGCCGTTTTTAGGCAAAGACCATTGGGTCAACAAAGTAAAAATACATCTAGGCTTAGACCTGCAAGGTGGCACACACTTGGTTTATCAAGCTGACGTGAGTAGCCTGACACCTAGTGAGCGCAAAGATAGAGTAGAGGCTTTGCGCGATGTGATTGAACGTCGTGTCAATGCTTATGGTGTTTCAGAGCCATTGGTTCAGACAAATACTAGTGGTGAAAATTATCGCATCATTGTAGAGCTAGCTGGCGTGACAGATGTCAATGAGGCTATCAAAATCATAGACAAAACTCCTTTACTAGAGTTTAAGACTGAAGGTGCTGCTCCTGCTCCAGTAGACAATGACGCTGTGCGCAAAAAAGCTGAAGAAGTTTTGCAAAGAGCTTTAAAAAAAGAAGACTTTGCCAAATTAGCCAAAGAGTTTAGTGAAGATCCAGGGTCAAAAGATTTAGGTGGTGATTTAGGCTGGGTCAAAGCTGGTGTTTTTGTGCCAGAATTTGATAAGGCTATTTTTGAAGATTTGAAACCGGGAGAAATTAGCAAGCAATTAGTAGAATCACAATTTGGCTATCATATTATCAAAAAAATAGAAGAGAGAACCGTTGATGGAGTCAAAGAGGTTCACTCAGCCCATATATTGTTTGCCAAACAAAATGCCGACTTAAATGCCAACTGGGTCAACACTACTTTGAGTGGTAAAAATATCAAAAAAGCTCAATTGCAATTTGATCCTACTACTCAAGAGCCTATGGTTTTGTTGGATTTTGATGAAGAGGGTACCAATACTTTTGCTGCTTTGACCGAAGCTAATGTCGGTAAGCCTATAGGTATTTTCTTGGATGGATATTTACGTTCTAGTCCTGTGGTCCAAGAGCCTATCCGAGATGGTTCAGCACAGATTTCTGGTAAATTCACTATCGACGAAGCCAAACAGCTAGTCAAAGATTTGAACTTGGGTGCCTTACCTGTGCCAATTAGCTTGCTCACTCAGCAGACTATCGGACCAATCTTGGGTAAGATATCTCTCAATCAAAGTTTATTGGCTGGTATTATAGGCTTTTTGGCCGCTGCTTTGTTCATGTTGATATTTTATCGTTTACCAGGCTTTTTGGCTGTAATTGCTTTGGGCATCTATACAGCTTTGAGCTTGGCAGTATTTGAGCTTATACCAGTGACCATGACCATGGCTGGTATTGCCGGCTTTATACTTTCTGTTGGTATGGCGGTTGATGCTAATATTTTGATTTTTGAACGTACTAAAGAAGAATTGTACAACGGTAAAAGTTTGACTTCGGCTGTAGAAGATGGATTTGATAGAGCTTGGCCATCCATCAGAGATTCAAACTTCTCCTCAATTATTACTTGTGTGATTTTGGCTTGGTTTGGCACCTCCATAGTCAAGGGATTTGCCATTACTTTGGGTATAGGTATTTTGATATCTATGTTTTCAGCCATCACTGTCACCCACACCTTTATGCGTTTGATTGTCAATAAAAAATTAGAAAACAAGCTCAGCTTGTTTGGTGTGTCCTTAGCTAAAACTGAAGAAAAATAATATGTATAAAATTATTCAAACAAGAAAAATTTGGTATACAGTATCAATTACCTTAGTCAGTTTATCTGTCATTGGTTGGTTCTTGTGGGGCCTAAAATACGGTATTGATTTTACTGGTGGTAGTTTGATGGATGTCAGCTACTCACAGCAAAGACCAACTGTCAGCCAGATAGAGGAGTCTTTCACCAAACTAGAGGTCAACCCAGTGATTGTACAGCCAGCTGGAGACAACAGTTATATTTTGCGTTTCAAGGATGTCACTGAAGATAAGCATCAAGAAATTGTAAAATCTATTTCCGAGATCAAAGTAGACAATGTGGATAATACATTTACCGAAAATAAATTTGAATCCATTGGTCCTTCTCTAGGCAAAGAGCTAAAAACAAAAGCTATCCAAGCAATTATTATTGTTTTGATATTTATTGTTTTGTATATTGCTTATGCTTTTAGAAAAGTATCAAAGCCTGTAGAATCATGGAAATACGGCTTGGCAGCCATCATAGCTTTGACACACGATATTTTGATAGTGACTGGCGTGTTTGTCTTCTTGGGTAAATTTTTGGGAGTAGAGGTGGATAGCTTGTTTGTCACTGCATTACTTACTATTTTGGGATTTTCAGTGCATGATACTATCGTTACTTTTGATCGTATTAGAGAAAATCTATTCAAGAGCAGAACTTATGATAATTTTGAAGAAATTATCAATGTGAGTATCAATCAAACTATGATTCGCTCATTAAATACATCCCTTACTACCTTTTTGGCTCTCATGGCTATATTGTTATTTGGTGGTGCTAGTACTAGATATTTAGCTTTGGCTCTATCTATTGGTGTGGTGGTTGGTACCTATTCTTCTATTTTCATTGCTTCTCCTATATTGTTGTTGTTTACTAAAAAACGCTAAAATTAGCCAAAATAATTGATTTTTTGTCAACCCCTATTTTTTAGTAAATTGGGGTTGACTTATTTTCATAAATGTGTTATGCTATAGGCGACATTAAATAAAGCTGTCAAATTTTTATTGTTTTATATAAAAATATGGAATCAATTTTAGACCAAGTTATTACAGCCAAACACCAATCTAATCTAGCTAGTTTCAATCCCCATGAGACGCTGGAAGGTATTTTAGCTGCTCTGACAGAACGTGAGCGTGAGATTATCAAGCTACGCCATGGTTTATCTGGCTATGAGAAGAAAACCCTAGAAGAGATTGGTAAGCAATATGCTGTCACTCGTGAGCGTGTTCGTCAAATAGAAAATAGCTCACTCAAAAAAATCATCAAAAATTTTGATGAAACTTATCTACAAGAAATTGAAGATATTACTAATGGTATATTATCAGAGCATGGTGGCTTGATGGCTGAAGTCAACTTGATCAAAGAATTATTGACTTCTTCTGGCTACAATGATGACAATCACTCTGCTGTAGTCTTTATCTTGGGTCAATTATTAAAACATCGCTTTCAATTTATCCGCGAAGGTAAAGAATATTTTGACTACTGGAAAGCTCCAGAATCTTCTGTGGATTTTTATGATCGAGTGATTGATGAAGTTATCAATATAGTTGAAGGTCATGGTAATCCTTTGAACTTGGAAACTTTATTAGCCAAAATCCAGGAGACAGATTATTACAAGCAAAATGAAAATTTAACTGACAAAGTTGTTTTGAACTTTATCTATATCACCAAAAAGTTAAAATCAAATCCTTATGAAGAGTGGGGATTGTCTCATTGGTCTGATATTTCACCAAAGAGAATGAATGATAAAATCTATTTGGTTCTCAAAAAAGAAAATAGACCAATGCACTTCAACGAAATTGCCGAAATGATCAACAAGATGGACTTTGATCATCGTCAGGCCTATCCAGCTACTATACACAATGAACTAATATTGGATGACAAGTATGTTTTGGTAGGACGTGGTATCTATGCCTTAAAAGAATGGGGCTATAAGCCAGGCGTAGTTTCTGATGTGATTGAAGAAATACTGCGCAAGAGTGATAGACCATTGAGTAAAAAAGAGATCGTAGAAGAAGTTTTGAAGCATCGCATGATCAAAGAGACCACTGTCACTTTGGCCCTGATGAACAAGAACAGATTTATCAAAAATGAAAACGGAAAATACTCTTTAAAAAATGCATAAATTTATCAAAAAACAACTTCACATGTTAGTGGGTTGTTTTTTGTTTTTTACTTCTGGCAAATATTGCCAAAAAATTGTATAATATATACATAATCAGAAATATGGATTTGACTTCTTTTTTTATAAATTGGGATCAATTAACAGAAATAGGATCATTGCCTCCTGATCTTTTGGTCTGGTATATGTTTGGACACGGGATGTGGTTCATATATCTTTTTGTTATTGTCTTGATGGCTTATGATATTTGGCTAAATGCCAAACAAAATAGTTGGTACGCCAAAAAGAAATTTATATTTTTAGCTATTGATATTCCTCGTGATTCAGAGCAGACTCCAAAAGCTGTAGAGGGCTTATTTGCTACTTTGTCTGGTGCACAGGCTACTCCTAGCAAAAAAGAAAAATACGAAGGTCAATTTCAATTATCTTTTTCGTTTGAAATTATCAGTATTGATGGCTATGTTCAGTTTTTGATCAGAACACCAGATTATTGGCGTGACTTAGTAGAAAGCGCAATATACTCCCAATATCCTGATGCTGAGATTACAGAGGTGAATGACTATACTACTGAGATGCCGATTCAATTTCCTAATGATGACTACAATATGTGGGGCACAGAAGTTGTGCCAGTGGCTCCTGATTATTTACCATTCAAAACATACACTGAATTTGAAGATAAAGTCAGCGGAGAGTTCAAGGATCCCATGGCTTCAATCATTGAAACCATGAGTAAAATACGACATGGTGAGCAAGTCTGGCTACAGATATTGATCAGGCCAACCATGGGTAGTGATTGGGTCAAAAAAGCTAATGCTGTTGCTTTGAAAATGGCTGGCAAAAAAGGCCCTGAGCCAAAGAAACCCTGGTATGAGAATATATTGGCGCCAATTTTTGGTTTATTTTTTCTATCCAATGGTGAGCCAATGATTTGGTGGACTGATGCTGAGGCTGCAAAATCCAAAAAAGATACCAAAAAAGATGAATTACCAAGTCAAATGCTACATTTGACCCCTGGTCAGAGAGGCACTTTGGAGGCCATAGAACGTAAAGCATCCAAGATACTTTTTGAATGCAAAATAAGATTGATATACTTATCTCCGCATGATCAGTACAATCCTGGTAGAGTCATTGCTCCGGTGTTTGGATCATTGAAGCAATTCAGCACTATGGACCTCAATGCTTTTAAGCCAGATGGTAAAACTAAAACAAAAGTGGAGTGGTTTTTTGCCAAAACTAGAATGGCTTGGCGACGCCAAAGCTTGATCAAGGCTTACAAAGCTAGGAGCAATAGAGCTGGACATGAACATTTTATGTTAAACATAGAGGAGCTAGCTACTTTTTGGCATTTTCCAAGTACAGAAATTAGCACTCCGATGTTACAAAAAACTGAAAGTAAAAAAAGCGAACCACCATCTTCTTTGCCTATTTTTACAGAAGCCAAAGTATCAGCTAATGTGGAAACTGATTTGCGTAAACAACTAAGAACAGCTACAAATAGAGATTTTAATCTTAATAATAAATATTTTGAAAACAAATTTGCCAAAAATCCCAATGATGCAGCTGAAGACAAAAAGGCTGCTGCACCAAAAAATTTGCCCATAAAATAATATGCCGGATATAAATGAAATAACAACTTTTGCAGAGACTGATTATCGAAATCAAAGTGTTAGATTTGGCATAAAAACTGATGATCGTCGTAGACATATGTATGTCATCGGTAAAACTGGTATGGGTAAATCCACTTTGCTTGAGAATATGATTATTCAAGATATTCAGGCTGGGCGAGGTGTGTGCGTAGTGGATCCACACGGTGAATTGGTAGAAAAGATTATCAATTTTATTCCTTCTAGCAGAGTCAACGATGTAGTATATTTCAATCCAGCTGACTTAGATTTTCCTATAGCTTTCAATGTTTTGGAAAAAGTGGGAGTAGAGCAGAGACATTTGGTTGTTTCTGGTTTGATTGGTGTATTCAAAAAAATATGGGCTGATTCTTGGGGACCTCGTTTGGAGTATGTGCTACATCATGCTATTTCTGCTTTGTTAGAATATCCTGGTTCTACATTGCTAGGCATCATGCGCATGTTGACTGACAAAAATTTTCGTAACAGAGTAGTAGATAAAATCACTGATCCGGTGGTCAAATCTTTTTGGATAGATGAATACTCCAAATATCCAGATCGTTTTCAAGCTGAAGCCATAGCACCTATCCAAAATAAAGTTGGACGCTTTTTGTCATCTTCATTGATCAGAAATATGCTTGGTCAAGTACAGTCTTCTTTTTCTATGCGTGAAATCATGGATGGCAAAAAGATTTTGCTACTGAACCTGGCCAAAGGCAGAGTAGGTGAAGATAATTCTGCTCTTTTGGGAGCTATGCTTATCACCAAAATCCAGCTAGCGGCTATGAGCAGAATCGATATACCAGAAGATGAAAGAAATGATTTTTACCTCTATGTCGATGAGTTTCAAAATTTTGCTACAGAATCTTTTGCTAATATTTTGTCAGTGGCTAGAAAATATCGTCTGAATTTGATAATCGCTCACCAATATATAGAGCAAATAGAAGAGGATATAGCTGCCGCTGTTTTTGGTAATGTCGGTACTATCATTTCATTTAGAGTTGGTGCTACTGATGCTGAATTTTTAGAAAAAGAATTTTTTCCAGTCTTTACCCAAGAAAATCTAGTCAATTTACCAAAATACCAAGTCTACCTAAAATTAATGATTGACGGCGTGGCTTCAGAGGCTTTTTCTGCTAGAACCCTACCACCAGTAGCTATGAGTACTGACACACCGTATGATGTTAAAGAAAAAATAGTAAAAGTCAGCAGAGAAAGATATGCTAAATCTAGAGCAGTAGTTGAAGATAAAATAATGCGTTGGAGTGAAAATCGTGACGATGATGACAAGGCAAGTCCCAAAAGTACTACTGAGCTCAGCTCTAGTGGATCAAAAAGTAAAAATAAAAAAAAGAAGGCGCCAAAAACTGGCAAAAAATACTCTTGCACCTATTGTGGCAAAGAAACTGAATTAAATTTTGAACCAGATTTGTCAAAAGCTATATACTGTGAAGATTGTCTCAAAAAATCTCGTGCCGGCCAAATACCGCCACCATCTAGTATAAAGGTTGTCAAAGATCAGAAAAAAGAACAAAAACCAGAACCAACTCCTCTAAAGACTGACGATGATGGTTTTGTGTCCTTATCAGATGCCCTCAAGATGGATAAGGATCAGCTTTATCAAAAATTAAATATAAATAACACAAATAAAAAACCTTCTACTGGCTCCAAAACAATCCAGCCAGGAGAAATAATAAAATTTTAATATGTCTTATTACTTAAAAATAAAAAAAATTGATATAGAAACAGGGCAGTCAAACATCGCCCTTTTAAATTCTATCGAAGCATTACACTATGGTATTCATGCTGGAGATAAGATAAAAATAACTTGGCATCACAAAGATATTATTGCTGAAGCCAACACCTCAGAAAAAAGAGTAGCTCCGGGCTATATTGGTTTATATAGAGATATTTGGGAAAAAAATGAAATACCTACCGGCACTATAGTTGGGGTAGAGGTATTAGAAAGAGCTAAATCAGTTCAAGCTATCAAGCGACGTTTACTTGGTAAACACTTGAGCTATCAAGACTTTTTCCAAATATTTCAAGATATAGCCAATGGTGTTTTGACTAGGACAGAAACTACTTATTTTGTAGCTTCTAGCTTTATGCACGGCTACACCAATGACGAGCTATACTACATGGTCAAGGCTATGGCTGAAACTGGCCAGGTATTAAAATTTCCAGGATTAGTAGCTGATAAACATTCTGTTGGTGGCTTGGCAGGCAATAGGACCACCATGGTAGCTATACCTATTTTAGCTGCTTTGGGTCTGACTATTCCCAAAACTTCTTCGCGTGCTATTACTTCGCCAGCAGGAACTGCTGATACTATGGAAGTATTGTCACCAGTATCTTTTACTGCTGACGAGATCAAGAAGATAGTCAAAAAAACTGGCGCTTGTCTAGTTTGGGGTGGTGGTTTGAATCTAGCCCCAGCTGATGACAAAATTTTGAGTGTCACTTATCCATTATCTTTAGAGCCTTATGACAAAATGTTGGTGAGTATCATGGCCAAAAAAGTAGCCATGGGCGTCACGCATCTTATCATTGATATGCCACTGGGTCCTACCACCAAAATACCAAATTTGCGTACAGCCAAAAAGATAGAGAAAAAATTTAAATATTTAGCTCATCGTTTTGGTATCAAAATCAAAGTGGTGATGATTAAGACAGAGGATCCTGTGGGCAAAGGCGTAGGGCCATCCCTAGAGGCTAGAGATGTTTTGCGTGTTTTACAGCAAAGGGACAACTATCCTACTGACCTAGCTAATAAAGCCATACATCTAGCTGGAGAGCTCCTAGAGCTGACTGGTAAAGCGAAATATGGACATGGTGCCAAAATGGCTTGGGCCGCTCTAGAGTCTGGAGCTGCTTGGCACAAGATGCAGGAAATTATCAAAGCCCAAGGTGGCAATCCCAATATTAATCCAGATGATATTACCATTGGAGCTTGCAAAAAATATATAGTGGCCGAAAGATCTGGTCACATTAAGTTTACAGACAATAAACAGATCAATATCATAGCTAGAATACTAGGAGCACCATCTGACAAATTGGCTGGAGTTTATCTCAATAAAGAGTATGGTGATCCAGTCAAAAAAGGTGAGAGATTGTTTACAATTTATGCGCGTAATAGACAAAGAATCAGTCTAGCCATGAAAGCTATAGAAAAAAATTCAATCTTTAAGATAAAATAGTATGCCAAAAATAATTATTGCTTCTGGTCCCGTCATTGTAGAAAATAATAAAGTATTATTCAATCAGCACGGGGATGATAATTTTTGGAAATTTTGTGGCGGCAAAGTAGAGGATTATGAAAATAATTTAATAGCAGCAGCTAGACGTGAAGCTAAAGAAGAAATGGGTATTGAATTGGAAATTTTGAACCCCGTACCATTTATCACTTGGACACACAAGGATGCTGCTGATGTTTTAGTAGATGTGATATTAGTTCATTATCTAGCGAAAAAAATAGGCGAAATAAAACCCGGTGTAGATATAAAAGAATGGCAATGGTTCGATTTAGAGCAACTACCAGAAAATCTAGCGCCAAATATATTGCCAGTTTTAAAACATTTTAATTTTATAAAATAAAAAGCAGGGCCCCGTATGCGCGGGGCCCTTTTCGGCGGTGGTTGGTGTCTAGCTAACGCTGGTGGAGTCTCGAAAACTGAGTTCGAGGGTTTGTGCCAAAGTCTCCAGAACTTTCTGGAGCGCACCCTGATCACGGATTTTGGCCTTGATCAGGATATGGTGACCATCTTCCTGCTTCTCGGATTTTCTCGCTGTGAAGCGACCTTCCTCAAAGCTGTTCAGGGCCCTTTCCACCCTGTCTGCCAGATCTTCTGGCGTAGTTGGCACCACAATCTCCACTTGCAGATTACGCCCAACCACCTGAATGGCATTGTTGTCCGTACTCATTGTCACACCTCCTCAAAAGGACATTTTCAGGTGGGGTTGCACGAAGTATTATAGACAACTGGCGGGAACGATAAATTAAATATAAAATACTACTTTTACCAAAAAAGGTCAAATTGACTTTTACTCTAAAACATACTATTTTATAACAAACTTATGCCAAAAAAGGAAAAAATATTAGTAGCTTTGTCAGGCGGCGTAGATAGTGCCGTGGCTTTGTATTTACTCAAAAAACAAGGATATTATGTGGAAGCTGCTTTTATGAAAAATTTTTCTGAAAAGGTAAACCTCAAAGGGGAATGTCCATGGAAAGAGGATAGAATCATGGCTTATAGAATAGCTACCCAGCTACATGTGCCCATTCATACTTTCAATTTTGAAAAAGAATACCACGATACAGTGGTGAATTATATTTTTGATAGCTACCAAAAAGGTCAGACTCCAAATCCAGATGTCCTGTGCAACAATGAAATTAAATTCAAATTATTTTTAAATAAAGCCAAAAAACTCGGTTTTGATAAAATAGCCACTGGTCATTATGCTCGTGTCAAAAAAGTAGGCAATTTTTATCAGCTCCTCAGAGGTTTGGATAAAAACAAAGATCAATCTTACTTTTTATCTGGCTTAAACCAAAAACAATTATCAAGTGCCATTTTTCCTATTGGTCATTTAGCAAAACCAAAAGTCAGGGCTATGGCTCAAAAAGCTAAGCTAGCCAATGCTGATCGCCCAGATAGTCAGGGCATTTGTTTCATAGGTAAAGTCAACCTCAAAACATTTTTGGCACAAAAGATAAAGCCAAAAAAAGGCAAGATTGTAGATACACATGGTCAAATCATAGGTCAGCATGATGGAGTTTGGTATTATACTATTGGCCAAAGAAAAGGTTTGAATCTATCAAACGGTCCTTGGTTTGTGCAAAAAAAAGATACAAAAAAGAATATTTTGTTTGTAGCCAAAGAAGGTGAGTCTGAGCTATATAGTCAGCAAATCCACATCACCGATATTCATTGGCTAGGCAAAAAATATAAACTACCCCTAAAAGCTAAAGCTAAAATACGTTATCGCCAAGAAGATCAGGAAATAATTTTGCAAGAAAAAAATATTGATTTTGTAAAATCTCAAAAGGGAATAGCTAGCGGTCAAATTATCGCTATCTATATAAATAGTGAGCTGGTAGCTAGTGCGACTATTGCTTGAGGGTATATGCAAAAGAAACTATTGACAAATATATAAACAAAGTGTAAATTAACAATCTGCGCACTTTTCGTTACCATGTTGAGAGCTCCAGGAGGCTCGAGGGATTCCATTTCGATGGTCCAGAGGTCCGACATTAAGTTGTCGGTCGACACCCATCGCTGTGGGCCAAGAAAGACTGGTGTAAGCCTGTCGTCAATTTCTTCGGCTTACGATTTGGACCCAACTTGCCTCCTGGAGCTTGATATCAGACCCCTGATCGATGAGATTGGGGGTCTTTTCTTTTACTTTAATGAGTCTTTGTATACCACTTGACAAATTTATATAATAGTGTATAATAATATGATTCGTTCTTCGGACCGCTGTCAATCACCCGTATAAGAGAAGGCACGGAGGCCTCCACTAAACCTCATTGTCGCCTCGATAGGTATTGGACGGCGGTCCACAAATCATTGGGGTCCTGGGCGGTGTTCAACTAGCTGAACACAACAAAAACGCACAATGGCGCGATGGAAGCGGGCATTTTTCCCCGCATTCTGCTCTGACTAGAGCGCGACCAAGGTGGCGTTCCACAACACCGCCCAGACCCCTTGTTTCCTGCCTCGCGATGCAAATCGTGAGGCTCTTTTTTTAGTGTAACTTTTTTATGTTTAGAACGTATTTTATTATATAGACATGCTTATGGCTAATATCAGAAGAATAAAAATATTATATAGACTCATATACAGCTATAAAAGCTCCAATTTTGAGCGTTTTTATAAAAAAAGCTTTTTTGCTAAATATTCCAAACTATATTTATAATATTGACATAATATAATAAATATTATCTAATATATTTTAAATTAAAAAACTACTTTTATTAAGTAGTTTTTTATAAATTAACGTTGACTTTTTACCCAAAAATAGGTATATTTTAGGTATATTTACATGTTAAAAGAAGATAAAATATGCCTGTTTTTAGTGCTCAAGAGCTAAGAGATAAATTTCTTAAATATTTTGAATCAAAAAACCATAAAATAATAGCTTCGGCCTCATTGATTCCCGACAATGACCCGACTGTTTTGTTTACTACCGCTGGCATGCACCCACTGGTGCCATATTTAATCGGTGAAAAACATCCTCATGGTAATAGACTAGTCAGTGTCCAAAAATGTGTGCGCACTGGTGATATAGATGAAGTAGGTGATACCACGCATCATACTTTTTTTGAAATGCTTGGTAATTGGTCGCTAGGTGACTATGACAAAACATCAGCTATTGAATATTCTTGGGAATTTTTGACTGAAGTTTTGAAACTAGACAAAGAAAAATTAGCTGTCACTGTATTTGGTGGCAATGAGGCTATCAAAGAATATGATGACGAAGCTGAAAAGCATTGGCTGAGTGTCGGTGTAGCTCCTGAACGTATCGCCAGGCTATCTGCCAACTGGTTGGGTACAGCCGGCACCACTGTTCCTTGTGGTCCTGACACAGAAATGTTTTATTGGGTAGGAGCAGGTGAAGCACCAAAAATTTTTGATCCAGAAGACAACAGATGGGTAGAAATCTGGAATGATGTCTTGATGGAATACAATAAAACTGCTGACAATAAATTTGAAGCACTGCAACAAAAAAATATTGACACTGGCATGGGTCTAGAAAGGACTTTGGCCGTATTGAATAATGTTGATGATAATTATAAAACCGAATTATTCTGGCCGATTATACAAGAGCTGGAAAAATTATCTGGTAAAAAATACGAAGATGACAAACGTAGCTTCCGCATAATTGCCGATCACATCAGAAGTGCTGTCTTTATTTTGGGTGACCACAAAGCTGTCACACCATCAAACAAAGATCAAGGATATGTCCTGCGTCGCCTGATCAGACGAGCAATTCGCTTTGCTAGAAAAATTGGCATCAAGGACACCTTTACATATGCACTAGGAAAAATGATTGCAGGTTATTATGGTCTTGTATATCAAGAATTAGAGTTTAATAATAATTTTATAGCACAAGAGTTAGATAAAGAAGAAAACAAATTTTTAACCACTCTAGAAAAAGGTTTGCGTGAATTTGCCAAACAAAAAACTATTGATGGTAAAGTTGCTTTTACTTTATTTTCTACCTATGGTTTCCCACTAGAAATGACAGAGGAATTAGCCAAGGAAAATAATATAGAAATCAACAAGCAAGAATTTGAAGCGGAGTTTAAAAAACACCAAGATCTATCACGCACTGCCTCAGCTGGTATGTTCAAGGGTGGTCTAGCTGATGACAAACAAAACACCAAGCGTCATCATACTGCTGCCCATCTCATGCTCCAAGCCTTGCGTATGGTGCTAGGTGATCATGTAGAGCAAAGGGGTAGCAATATCAATGAAGAGCGCATGCGCTTTGACTTTACCCATCCAGAAAAGATGACACCAGAGCAAATCCAAAAAGTAGAGGATATAGTCAATGAGCAAATCAACAAAAAAATGCCAGTCACTTGGCAGGAAATGACTCTACAGCAAGCCAAAGATTATGGAGCTTTGGGAGTTTTTGAACATAAATATGGCGACGTAGTAAAAGTCTATACTATGGGTGATTTTTCAAAAGAAATTTGTGGCGGACCACATGTGGACAATACTGGCGAGCTAGGTAGCTTCAAAATAATCAAAGAGGAGTCTTCTTCTGCTGGTGTCAGACGCATCAAAGCTCAGGTAAAATAATAAATTAAAATAAAATATATGAACATCCAAATTTATAAAAACAATTTTGATTTGACGGAACCATTTGAACAATATTTACGAGAAAAATTTTCTGCTCTAGATAAATTCCAATCAGATATTACTGATTTTAAAGTAGAATTATCACGTGACCAGCATCACAACAAGGGTGAAGTTTTTACCGTATCTGCTCATATCAATATGACCCAACAACGCACTATCACCGCTACAGATACCAATGCAGACGCACGGGCTGCTGTCGATCTAGTACAGGACAATCTAGCTAGACAACTCAAAAAAATAAAAGAAAAAAATATCTCTTTGGCTAGACGCAGTGGCCGAATATTTAAATCAATAAAATTCTGGGGAAAGAATGAATAATTTTTATGGGTATATTACAAAAATTGTTTGGTGACGCCAACAAAAAATACGTTGATTCCTTAGCTAGTACAGTCTCTGCTATCAACAATCTAGAAAAAGAATTTGAACTCCTGACCGACGAAGAAATAAAAGCAAAAAGTCTAGATCTCAAAAAACAAGTCCAAGCTGGTACCAGCTTGGATGATATTTTGGTTCAGCTTTTGCCTTGGTCAGAGAAGCAGCCAAGCGCACATTGAAAATGCGACATTTTGATGTCCAAATCATTGGTGGTATTGTCCTGCATCGCGGTCAAATAGCTGAAATGAAAACTGGTGAAGGTAAGACTCTTACTTCCACACTGCCTATCTATCTCAATGGTTTGTCTGGCAAAGGAGTACATCTAGTGACAGTCAATGACTACCTAGCCAAAAGAGACGCTGTCTGGATGGGCCAAATATATGACTTTTTGGGCTTGACTGTCGGCGCTATCCAACACGAAGCTTCTTTTGTCTATGATCCGACTCATATCTCTGAGGAAGATAAAAAAATGCAAGATGAAGGTATCAAAGTAGTCAAAGATTTTTTGCGTCCAGTCACTCGCAAAGAAGCCTACGCTGCTGATATCACCTATGGCACCAACAATGAATTTGGTTTTGACTATCTGCGTGACAATATGGCTCAAGATGCCAAAGACCAGGTCCAACGTAAGTTAAACTATTCCATAGTTGATGAAGTAGATAGTATCTTGATTGATGAAGCTCGTACACCATTGATCATCTCTGCTCCAGCCGAAGAGTCCACAGCTCAATACCGACAATTTGCTCAGCTAGTAAACTCTCTAGAAGAAAATACTGACTACAATATTGATGAAAAAATGAAAGCTTGTACACTCAGTGAAGAGGGTATAAAGAAAATGGAAAAACTACTCGGCGTAGAAAATATTTATGAAAGTCATGGTTTGCAGACTGTTCATCATCTCGAGCAAGCACTACGTGCTAAATCACTTTATGTTTTGGATAGAGACTATATAGTCAGCAATGGCGAAGTAGTCATCATCGATGAATTCACTGGTCGCATGATGCCTGGACGTAGATACAGCGAAGGATTGCATCAAGCCATAGAAGCCAAAGAAGGAGTAGAAGTCCAACGCGAGAGCATGACTCTGGCTACTATTACTTTTCAAAACTTTTTCAGGATGTATGAAAAATTAGCTGGTATGACAGGAACAGCTGCAACCGAAGCTGAAGAAATGGCCAAAATTTATAATCTAGAAGTGACGGTCATCCCAACCAATCGTCCATTTTCTAGAAATGACATGCGTGACCGTATCTACAAAAATGAACGCGGTAAATACAAAGCTATAGTCAATGAAATAAAAGAAATGCATGCCAAAGGACAGCCAGTCCTAGTAGGTACTATATCAATAGACAAAAATGAATACCTCGGCGCCATGCTAGAAAGAGCTGGTATACCTTTTCAATTACTCAATGCCAAGTTCCATGAAAAGGAAGCTGAAATCATCGCTCAAGCTGGACGCAAAGGTGCTGTCACAATTGCTACCAATATGGCTGGTCGTGGTGTTGATATTATCCTTGGTGGACAGCCATTTGATCAGACACAACACGATGAGATAAAAGCCCTAGGTGGCTTGCATGTCTTGGGTACTGAGAGACATGAATCAAGACGTATAGACAATCAGCTCCGAGGACGCGCTGGACGTCAGGGTGATCCAGGCTCATCTCAATTTTATATCTCTATGGAAGATGATTTGATGCGCATCTTTGGCTCTGATCGTATGAAAGGCATGATGGAAAAACTCGGCATCCCAGATGACATGCCAATAGAAAATAAACTAATTTCTAACTCTATTGAGTCTGCTCAAAAGAAAGTAGAGGGTCATAATTTTGATACTAGAAAACATCTAGTAGACTACGATGATGTGATCAATAAACATCGTCAGGTCATCTACAAGACCCGCCAAAATATCATTGAGCTCTTTGCTGAGCAAAGCGAATCTACTGATACCAAGAGTAGTCGAGATTTAGTTTTGGAATATGTGCACAAAGAGTTGGAACAGGTGATTTCTTTTCATACCTTGACGCAAAAAAACATCGGCGATTTTAATCCCCAAGAAATCATCGAAACCATTTTGACTATTTTCCCTCTGAGCAGTGAAGAAGAAAAAACTATTCGAGAATATCTAGAAAATAATAAAACACACAATGGTCATGGTGAAAGAACTAGCTTGATTGATTATCTCAATGATTTGGCTACGGCTAAATACGACAAATTAGCTGATGAAGTAAATAAATCTATCACCCTAGATGATGATAGGTGGTCAGCCATGCAACTCATAGAAAGAGGCATTATATTAAAAAGCATTGACTCTCTCTGGGTAGAACACTTGACCTCCATGGACAAGCTGCGCACTGGTATCGGTCTCCAGGGCTATGGTCAGCGTGATCCGCTAGTAGAGTACAAAAGACAAGCTTTTGATTTGTTTAACAATCTAATGTCTGCTATTCGTAAACAGATTGTTTATACTATCTACAAGGTAGGTGTAGCCAAAAAAATGGCTACTCCAGACAAACGCCAAGAACAAAGAATTTTTACTGAAAAAAAGGCTGGCTACACTCCTTTTCAAAAAGAAGTAGAGGATAGAGAGCAGGCCAACGAAGTATTGCCATCCAAGCCAAAAGACGAAGAGGGTCACAAAATAGGCCGTAATGATCCTTGCTATTGTGACTCTGGTAAAAAATATAAACATTGTCATGGAAAGTAAAAAACAATTTATTAAAAATCGTAAGAATCAAAAAATTGCTGTTTTAACAAACATACCAGAGAAAGTAAATGGCCTAGTCTTTGTAATGCATGGTTTGGGTGGGTTCAAAGAGCAAGCATTTATACAAATGGTTTCAAAAATATTTTTAAAGAATAACTATATTGGCGTTCTTTTTGATGCTACTAATTCTTCGGGAGAAAGTGATGGTGTTTATGAGGATGCCACGGCAACTAATTATTATGAGGATTTAGAGGATGTCATTGAGTGGGCCTCTGCTCAGACATGGTATTGTGAACCATTTATTTTGGTGGGACATAGTCTAGGATCTTTAAGCGCAGCATTATTTGCTGAAAAATTTCCCCAAAAAATCAAGGCGCTTGCTCCCATTTCTACTGTGGTGTCAGGAAAGTTTAGTGTTGAAGCACACAAAAAATATAGACCAGATCAATT
>CAYRIU010000021.1:0-3116 GCA_964424615.1 uncultured Gammaproteobacteria bacterium
GGTTTGGCACCTCGATGTCGGCTCATCGCATCCTGGGGCTGGAGAAGGTCCCAAGGGTTAGGCTGTTCGCCTATTAAAGCGGTACGCGAGCTGGGTTCAGAACGTCGTGAGACAGTTCGGTCTCCTATCTGCTACGGGCGTTGATTTTTGAGGGGGCTCCTTTCTAGTACGAGAGGACCGAAAGGGACGAACCTCTAGTGTGCCAGTTGTCCTACCAAGGGCATTGCTGGGTAGCTACGTTCGGTACGGATAAATGCTGAAAGCATATAAGCATGAAGCCGTCCCCAAGATTAGAAATCATCATAGATCCCTGGGAGACTACCAGGTTGATAGGCTCTACGTGTAATTCCTGCAAAGGATTTAGCGGAGGAGTACTAATAGATCAAAGCAACCACCAAAAATTTTGAAAGTTTTTTAAATGATTACGTCTGATAAACGCAAAGGAATGATCAAGATCATCTTGGTCTTCCTAGTGGTTATATTCTTTTTGGGATTAGTATTAGTACTGACACCAATTAGCAAAATAACCCTCTAATTTAACAGCACTTTTTGAGAAGAAGGCAGGACTCTCGTGATACTAGCGAGCTGGCAACACCTGATCCCTTTCCGAACTCAGCAGTTAAGCAGCTCAGCCCCGATGGTAGTAAGTCATCTAGACTTGTGAGAGTAGGACGTCGCGAGAGTTTTGCCTTCTTCTTTGCTAAAGTGCTGTTTTTTTGTTGACTAAAATCATTTTTTTATCTTATAATGTGGTAGAAAAATGTTCCCTTCTTTCACGTCCAACCAAGGAGTCTTCTCATGAAGCGTCTTTCGGTAGAAGATTGGCAATTTATATTGTTGAATATTGTAGCTTTATTGGCTGCTCTTTTGATAGCTCATTGGCTACCAGCATCATCATCTGACTATCATCAGTTCGTCCAATGACTTGTGGCGTGTAAGCCCCAACCGTGCAGGTTGGGGCTTCTCTTTTTCTGAGCCTTTTGTTAAGATAAATTTATGCGACAAATATTAGACTTTCACATACATAGTAAGTATTCACGGGCTACCTCCAAGAATTTTGACCTTGAGGAGATGTATAAGTGGTCAAAAATCAAGGGTATAGATATCATATCAGCTGCTGACTTTACTCATCCGGCTTGGTTTAAGTTATTGGAACAAAATTTAGTAGAGTATCAGCCTGGAGCGGGTTTATATCGTCTAAAAAATAAGTCACAAGACGTTTTATTTATTATTGCTACAGAAATATCTTGTATCTATAGTCAGGGTGGCAAAACTAGACGAGTGCATTTATGCTTGGTAGCTCCTAGCTTAGAAGTCGCCAAAAAAATAAATGAAAACTTGGTGGCGCGTGGTGCCAAGCTTGCTTCGGATGGTCGTCCTATTTTGGGCATCAGTGCCAAAAGTATTTTAGATATGTGTCTAGAGATTGATGAACGGATTATGGTAATTCCTGCTCATGCTTGGACGCCTTGGTTTGCAGTCTTTGGGTCAAAATCGGGCTTTGATTCTTTGGAAGAGTGTTTTGAAGATTTGACGCCTTATGTTCATGCTATTGAAACAGGCTTGTCATCTGATCCACTGATGAATTGGCAGTGGTCAAAGCTGGATGATATTACTTTGGTATCAAACTCTGATGCTCACTCTGGTCCGCGCATTGGTCGTGAAGCCAATGTTTTGGATTTGCAAAATATCACATATGATGAGATCAGAGAAATTATAAACAATAAAGATAAAAAAAGATTTTTGTATACTATAGAATTTTATCCAGAAGAAGGAATGTATCACTATGACGGACATCGTGATTGTAATTTTAGCTGCACACCACAAGAGTCTATCAAGAAATATAAAAATATTTGTCCCAAGTGTAAAAAACATTTAACACTTGGTGTGTTGAATCAAGTAGATAGATTGTCTGATAGATTAGAAAATGAAATCAAAATCATTGATCGTGTACCATATAAAAATGTTGTGCCTTTGCCAGAAATTATTGCAGATTTTTATGGCGTAAATAGAAGTAGTAAAAAAGTAGATAAACTTTATTTTGATATCATTGCCCAAGCTAAAAATGAATTTCAAGTCACCTTAGATTTAGATTTGTTAGAGCTAAAAAAAATAATGCCAGCATTATTAGCTGATGGCATTATCAAAATGCGAGAGAAGAAATTAAAAGTATCACCTGGTTTTGATGGGCAGTACGGCCAGGTAGATATCTTTAGCCAAGAGGAGAGGGATAGATTTTCTGCACAAGTCAGACAAGATAAATTGTTTTAAATCATTGAAACAAACATAAAAACCCCGCCAATTGGTCCAGGGTTTTTATGTTTCAAAGAAAGATATTACTTTCTTTTTTTACTCTTTTTAGCTTTTTTAGCTGGTTTTCTTTTAGCCACCTTTCTTTTGGTGGTTTTTTTAGCCACTTTTCTCTTGGCTACTTTCTTTTTTTTCTTTGCCACGGTAAGTCACCCCCTTTCTTAATTAAAATATTTGATTTTAATTTTAATTTTTATTTCATTGTCGATCGTCCAAATATACCACCGACAGTCCATTGTAAAAAAGTATCAACCAAATCTGTAGCTATGAGTATGCCCACTAGTATGACTATGAAGCCTACTACTTTATAAAATAATCTACTACCACCAGCAGTTTGAAAATATTTTTCAGCAAAACCTATAGAACCAAAATTTACAAACAACCATTCAGATTTCCAAACTGTCATGTATCCTATGCCAGCAAGTATCATGCCCATAATAAATTTTCCGAATGTCATAAGATAAATTTATAAAATAAAAATATTTCTATTAAATATTATAGCACAAATTTAAAATGTTGAGAATAGTTTTGCACAACTTTTGAAAAAATATTTTATAAATTAAATTTTTTGTGGCATGAAAAAATATTTTTTTATAAAATAAAAATAGTTTTTATTATAAAACTATTTGAATATCTATATATTAATTATTTTTTTATAATGAATTAATAAAAAAATAGCTACATTGAGAGTAGCTATCTTTTTATATTTAAATAAGTTGTAAGATGATCAGTGGATTGATGGTGGACGGCATAGGAGTCGAACCTATGACCTCCTCGGTGTAAACGAGGCGCTCTAACCAGCTGAG
>CAYRIU010000022.1:0-5643 GCA_964424615.1 uncultured Gammaproteobacteria bacterium
CCAGTCCTTGATGCTTATCGTTCTCTATCCAAAAAGCAACAAGATAATATTAAGATTTTGCAACTACAATATATTTGGCCATTAGACTCAGATTTTGTCAGTCAGATTTTGAAGAAATCCAAGCAGATTTTGCTAGTGGAAAATAATAGCAACGCCCAATTGGGCCAACTGATTGCTCAAGAAACAGGCATAGTGATAAAAAATAAATTATTGAAATATGATGGTCGCCCATTTTTTAGGGAAGAATTAATTCAAGCTTTAAACAAATTATAATATATCCTTCGTCATTCCCGCGTAGGCGGGAATCTAGCATATATTGATTAATAAATAATATAGATCCCGGATCAAGTCCGGGATGACACAAAAAATATGTTGACTGATAAAGATTTTTTAAGCAAACAGAAACCATCGTGGTGTCCTGGTTGTGGTAATCACGCTATCTGGATAGCGATGCGCCAAGCTCTGGCTGAGCTCAATCTAGATCCGCACAAAGTTTTGATTGTTTATGGCGTTGGTTGCTCTGGTAATGGTACAAATTTTACCAAAACTTATGCCTGGCATTCTCTGCATGGTAGAGCTGTACCTACAGCTATAGGTGCCAAGTTGGCCAACAAAGATCTGACAGTGATTGTGATGGCAGGAGATGGTGATGGCTATGGAGAAGGTTTGGGGCATTTTTTGCATGCTGTCCGAGGCAATGTCAATGTCACCTATGTGGTCCATGATAATAAAGTCTATGGTTTGACTACTGGTCAGACGGCACCAACTTCTGATCGTGGCTACAAATCAAAGTCAACTCCTCAGGGTACTTTGGATGACGCTGTGAATCCCATCGCCTTATCTTTGGCAGAGGGTATCAGTTTTGTGGCAAGAGGATTTTCTGGTAAGGTAGAGCATCTCAAAAATACATTCAAAGCTGCCATTCAACACCAGGGTTTTTCTCTGGTAGATGTTTTTCAGCCTTGCGTGACTTTCAATAAGACCAATACTTTTCAATGGTTTTTTGATCGTTTATACAATCTCGATGAAAATAAAGCATATAATAAATCTGATTTACAGCAAGCCATGAAAGAAGCTTTGGTTTGGGGAGCTAAAATTCCTTATGGTATTTTTTATCAAAGCAATAAGCCAGAATATATAGAAAGCACGCCACAGCTCAAAGGTCAGGCTTTGGTCAAGAGACCGACGAAGGTCAGAGATATTTCTAAATTATTGTATGAATTTAGGTAGGATAAAAAATAATAATCAACACGGCTTTACTATGTTAGAGCTCGTGATTATCGTGAGTGTAATTTTGGCATTGGGAGCAGCTGTTACTATTTGGATAGATCCAGTGCAGAGGATAGGCGATGCCAAGCAAGCCAAAAGACAAGAGGCAGTCATGATGCTGAGTACAGCTTTTACCGAATATGCTCAAAGTCACAAGGGAGCTTTACCAATTTTTGGTGAAATCACCACGGAAGCAAAAGTGATTTGCAATAATCAAACCGGGCAACTTTTGACTTGTGATACTAGTAGTGAGTATTGTCTGGCTATTGATGATGCAGATTTTTTTACCAAGAATATTAGCAATTTACCTATAGACCCTGACAAGTCTAGTGATAGTGATACTGGCTATTATATCAGAAAAGATGCTGATAATAATATTATCATCGGTGCTTGTGATCACACTTTTGGTTATGCTTATGATAGACCACAGCTACGTTCTACTTGTGATGCCTATGCTGCTGTCTACTGTTGGTATGGAGAAGCTTCGACAGATAGTTCTTATACCATATGTGCCAATGCAGGATTGACTTGCGTGAGTCTCAGTCATACAGCCGATTCTTTGTGCTTGATTAGCAATGGTGGCAATGGATCTTATACCTGTGCTTCTGGCTGTAGTATTGGTACCAGTACTCAGCCACCAACTTGGACTACTGGCAATGTCTGCACATATCAAAATGGGACACTAGATTGCGCAGCTAGTAGTAGCAACAACGCTGTTTGTCCCTGTCAATAAAATATTTTTTTGTTCAAAATCATCCCAGCAAATTGTCGGGGTGGTTTTTTGATTTTGAGGGGTGTATTATGTTATAATAAGCGTGTATATAATTTATGTCTTGGCAAAAAACCCAACATCATTTTATTTTCTTTTTCTTGAGCTTTGTGCTGTTAGCCCAGAGTTTGATTTTTGTAGTTTCTCAGGCCGTACCATTCAAAAATTATGAACTCAAGCCTACTTGGTTTGATATCAAAAATGGTCAGACTTTGGTCTTGGGCCAAGATATTTATTTGCAGGCTAGTGTCGGTATCAAGGGTGATAAAAATGGTGCTGTATATTTTGTCATTTCTGATACTGATAAAAATTTTGTAGTCAATTTTGAAACTAATAAAAACGCTGCCAATGTGTATAGTAGTTTATCACCGTGGCATACGGCTGATTGGCCTACAGGTATTTACTATATTAGCGTCAGAGCAGATATTTGGGATAGCAATGGTCTAGTAGAAGCTCAGCAAGAATCAGCACCACTGTGGGTGAAGATTATTTCCGTAGATGAATACAATAAATTATTATTGGAGAACACTCAACAAAATACAGAAATATCAGCTAGCATTACTAGTAGTCCTAGTAATAGTGATGATAATTTGGGTGTCAATATTGTAGTGCCTCTTGATACAAAAGATAAGACAGTAAATACCACCCTAGATACCAATACGGTTGATAGTACTAGTACGGCTACTAGCACCAATAGTTCTAATACCACCAGCACCCAAGCTTTGGCTCCTGATTTAGCCTTGATATCCCCGGTGAGTAATAGTAATTTGACTAGTAGGAATTTCTTGTTAAGATTTTTGACAAATTTTCCAGCAGAGACGGTTTCTTATGAGTTTATCAATACTGATAACGCAGCTATTAGTACGGGCTCCATATCTATAGACAAGACTGATGCTTATAATTGGGTCAAAAATATAGAGCTAGATGATACATTTATAGATGGTGATTATAAATTGTTGATCAATGTGCCGATACCAAATAGCGAGACAGTACTGACCAAAAGTTTTGATTATCAATTGGTATTGCCGATAGAAATAAAACCAGAAGATTTGATGATGACACTAGTCAATCTACAGAGCAATATCCAGGGTCAGATTGGTTTGCGTGCTGATGTCAATCTAAGCGTCAAAAATTTGGACTTTGTCATCGAAGATAGTGTGAGTCATTTGGAAGTTTTGCGTATCAAGGGTATAAACAATTCTCCTGTTACTGCCAACGGTGTTAGTTTTGTGGCGGTTTGGGATACAGCCGTCTTACCAAATGCTAATTATCTAGTTTATGTCGAGTCTCAGCTGACGCAAGAAAAGGTAAGTAGCGTCAAACAGCTAGTGACTGTTTATAATCCCAAAAACGATGTGCAAAGTACTTCCACGCCTATCGTGCTAGATGCTCAGGGTGGTCCCAATATAGTGAGTACACCCACTAGCACTGTATCAGTGGTGAACAATATCGCATCAAGTACAGAAAGTAGTATAGACTGTGAAAGATCTGGTATTAGTGATCAGAATTTGTGTCAGCTTTATCAAGCTGAGCTCAATGACTCTGTGCCCAATATATGTTTAGAGCAAAATATTTTTAATGGTGGTGATTGCGAAAAATATGTTTTTGCTAATGCTCAGCAGATTTGTACAGATAATAAAATCACCGATGCTGACAAATGCCATGATTATCTTTCTCAAAAATACAACACCACTTTACAATGTGATGCTAGTCTTGGTCAGGAGTGCAAACAACTGGTAGACACACAGTACATTGCTCGTTTGGCCTATCTGATCGAACAGAGAAATAAGTATTTAGCTAGCATCAATCAGCTCACTCCAGTAGATCTGACTATCAATACTTTGAAGGACAAATTATCTGATAACAATACTATTGCCACCAATCTATCATTAGTAGCTAGCGATAAAAAGATTGCCACTATCAATCTCAAAAATGTCACCATACTAGACTCTGCAGAAAATTTATTTATCAGCTCACCATTTGCCATGATGGGTGATCAAGATGGAGATGCCTTGCCTGATGATTTGGAGAGCTACTATGGTACTGATCCATACAATGCTGACACTGATGGTGATGGTCACAACGACGGACAAGAGGTTTTGAATAATTATAACCCACTAGGAGAGGGTAAGCTCACTATAGAGAGAACCAATCTAGACCAAGTTTTATTAGCCAAACATGCATTGGTAGAGCCTAGAGCTAGCACCTTGCCATCGGATGATGCCTGGCAAGTAGCAGCAGCCAATGCCAGTGAGGGTAGTATGAATTTTACTGGTCGAGCTTTGGCAAACACCTGGGTGAATATATTTATTTATAGTGATATACCATTTTTGGCTACGACCAAGTCTGATAATAGTGGCAATTGGTCATACACTGTCGCTGATCCACTGACTGAGGGCGTGCATAGGGTGTATGTAGCTAGCAATGATAAAAATGGCCAGCTATTGGCCCGATCAGCTCCAGTTACATTTTTGGTCTCAAATATCCAAAATGATTTAGCTCCAGTTGGCGTGGGTCAGCAGGTCAATGTCACCGATCAAGTGACAGTCGAAAAAGATTGGACCATTTATTATATTATTGGTGGTGGGTTTATATTTTTGGTGTTGCTAGGAGTTATATTGCTATTGATCAAGCGTAGACGCACTAGTCACACTGTGGTGTCATTAGAGCAATTAGCCGATGGCACAGTAGCGCAGCCATCAGTAGCTACACCAGAAGAGCCAGCGACCAAAGAATCAGATTTTCATCTACCAGGCAATATAACGCCAGAGCCGATTGCAGAAGGTATTTCTAATATAGAGAAAAATAATGATCAAGAAAACCGCGTGTAACGCGGTTTTTTTATTTTAGATTTTTAATAGCTTGTTTTATATCTGGAGATTTTTGTAGATAGTGCCCTAGAGCTATGATATCAACTCCAGCTTTTTTGAGTAGTTTGAAATTTTTTTCATCTACTCCGCCATCTATGGCTATTTTTTGTCGGGGGTATTTTTTTTTGAGAGACTTTATTTTGTTTATGCTGTTGGTATGAAAAGTTCTACCTTGAGCGCCTGGTTTTACACCCATGATTTGGATAGTGTCAAAATATTTGGCTACTTTATTTATTTTGTTGATAGGAGTTTCTGGATTTATAGCTAATCCCGTTTTTATTTTATTTTTTTTCAGGTAGTCATTGAGGCAGAGTAGAGCTTCCTTGTCCTGGACCGCCTCGTAGTGCCAGATTATTTTTTTGACATTAGCTAGATTTTCCCAAGCAGTGATATATTTTGGTATATCTTGGACCATGAGGTGTATTTCTAGGTCATGCTGGGCAGTTATTTCTTTGATGTCTTTAGCTGGGATGTTATTTTTATTGCTGACAAATTGGCCATCCATGATATCTATCTGGACATAGTGAAAAAACGGAGCAATTTTTTGCCACTCTTTTTTAAATTCGGCTTTATTTTTGGCTAGTATAGCCGGTACAATTTTCATTAGCTTATTTTTTTTATTCTTCTGATGTGTCTTTCCTCTCCAGAGAAGGGGGTGTTTAAAAAACGTTCGACTATATTGATAGCGTGTTCAGTGCTCAAAAAACGTCCAGCTAGACAGAGTACATTGCTATC
>CAYRIU010000023.1:0-9710 GCA_964424615.1 uncultured Gammaproteobacteria bacterium
TATGAAAATGGTAGTGAAGAAAATATCTTACCATCCATGAAAACTGGCAATCAGATTGATCTAAAAAATCTAGAATCAATCCAACATTTTACCACTCCGCCAGCTAGATACTCTGAAGCCGGCTTAGTCCGAGCCATGGAAAAACTAGGCATCGGTAGACCTTCTACCTATGCTCCGACTATCGCTACGATAGTAGAGAGAAAATATGTTGATAAAATAGAAAAAAGATTGGCACCCACTGAAATTGGTACAGTGGTCAATAAACTACTAGTCGAACACTTTCCAGATATAGTAGACTACAATTTTACAGCGGGCATGGAAAATGACTTGGATGAAGTAGCTGAAGGTAAGAAAAAATGGCAACCTGTCATCAAGGAATTTTATGAACCATTTGCTAGACAACTCACTATGAAAGAAAAAGAAATAGACAAAAAAGATATCACGGAAACTGCCACTGATGAGGTGTGTGAAAAATGTGCTTCACCAATGGTCATCAAACTAGGACGCTATGGCCGCTTTCTCGCCTGCTCAAATTATCCTGAATGCAAAAACACCAAACAGCTTGGTGAAAATGGCGAAGCCCAAGAGCCAGAAAAAACTGATGAGGTCTGTCCTAATTGTGGTAAGCCAATGATCTTCAAACATGGACGCTTTGGTAAATTCCTAGCTTGCTCCAACTACCCAGAGTGCAAGACTACCAAACGCGTCGATGCTGGCACTGGCGTCACCTGTCCCAAGTGTGGCAAAGGTGAGATGGTTGCTCGCAAAGGACGCGGTGGTAAATTTTTCTACACTTGCAACAAATACCCCGAGTGCCAACACATTGTCTGGTCCAAACCTACTGGCGAATATTGTCCGGAATGTAAACAACTATTGATCGCTGGACCAAAAGATACTGTCAAATGTGAAAGTTGCGACTACACAAAATAAAATAAAAAACTCCTGCCAAATAAGCGGGGGTTTTTATTTTATAAAAAAGATCCCGGCACCAAACTCTTCATATGAAGAAGAGCTGATGCCGAGATCTATTGATCGACCTAGACAGCGACAAACTGATACAAAGGACCACGCTCGGCATAGCAACGACCGCCAGTGAAGGGGTCGTGAAAAAGCATCAGCCACGATGTCGTGTCACCACTGGAAATAGGACTAGCAAACTCAGTGACTCTACCTGGAAAAGCCTCCAGGCTTTCCACTGCAATTTCCTGAACAAACTGAGGATGCTCGCTCGACTCAAAACGCCGAACAATCCCCTGATCAATCACATTGCTGCCCACTAGCATCTTGACGCTAGCACCGACACGAAAATTTATCGACTGGTGAGACATGTTTCACTACTCCTGGTTGAGGGACAAAGCATAGATAGCTAGAAGCTATCTTTACCAATTGGACGATTTTAATATAACTCACGCGTCATGTCAATAATATAAGATATCTATAAATAAAAAAGCCCTGTCTCTTTCCACTCGGAATTGAGTGAATTGAGACAGGGCCTCGTGTGCAAGCAGCGGCGTTGTTGCCGCTACTTCTTGTGACCAGACGGAATGTACTTCTGCACCTCTGCCTTCAGCAGCGGCCAGAACTCCGACTCCCGATGACCACGCAACAAGGCAATGATCTCTTGGGAGCACTTCCTCTCCCTCTCGGTGCCATACGCGCCCTTTAGGAAGGGTCCATCGTTACGACACTCCGCCATATCGGTACACTTCTCATCGTGAGTACCGAAAAAGATGTCCTGATCACCGTAGTTGTACTGGATGAACACGTCGCCCAGCTCGATGATCACTGGGACACGGTATGTTTCCAGGTACTCCCGGAACTCCTTGCTCGACTTGACTTCGAACAGGAAGACCAGATCGATCGGCGGATCGGCCTGCTCGATCCTGACAGCCTCCTTGAGAATCTGCTTCACGTCCGCCGGCACCTGACTGGCGTTGGTCTGACTGGCAACAGGTGGCGGCACAAACGCCCCCACGAAAGCCATGAGAGCCAACGCGGCGATGACGACGTAAACGTAATGAAGCGACTTCTTCATGGTTTTCCTCCAATGCAGTTGAAGACCGCTACGTCCGTGTGCTGGGTGATACCTATAGCCGTAGCAGCCAAACTACATTTTTCATACAATCTGGCTGCTAAGGCTATATTTTGACCAATTATTTAAAGTTCAAATGAATATATAATAATAGCATATATTTGCTATTTTGTCAATAGTAATAACAAATACACTATCCTCTATTGCACATACCATACTACCTGGATTCATTTGAATTTTTCCCATAAAAATACTATGATGATTACATGACCCCAATCACCTTTGAGGACTTAAAGGAAATATTAGCTGACAACTACCCTGGTGAAGATATCAATATCATCATCAAGGCTTTTCATTTTGCCTCAGAAGCACACAAGGGCCAAAAAAGAAATACTGGCGAAGACTACATCTACCATGCTCTGGCTACAGCATATAATCTTGCTAAAATGCGTATGGACATACCGACTATCGCTGCTGGATTATTACACGATGTACCAGAAGATACTGATTTTACTTTTGAAGAAATAAAAAATAATTTTGGTTCAGAAATATATCACTTGGTCAAAGGTGTTACTAAACTAGGCACTTTGAAATATCGCGGACTAGAGCGCTATGCCGAAAATCTACGTAAAATGTTTTTGGCCATGTCCCAAGATTTGCGCGTCATCATCATCAAGCTAGCCGATCGTCTACACAACATGGAGACACTAGAGGGTGTCAAACCAGAAAAACGTTTGCGCATCGCCCAAGAGACTATGGAAATTTTTGCACCGATTGCCAATCGTCTTGGTATGTTTCGTGTCAAAGTAGAACTAGAAGATCTAGCCTTCCCCTATGTATATCCAGAAGAATACGCCTGGGTTTCAGAACTAGTACAAGACCGTCTCAAATCAGAAAGTAAATATATAGAAAAAATAAAAAAAATTACCCAAAAAGATTTAGCCAGACACAATGTCCCCTATCTACATATCAAGGGGCGTATAAAAAGTTTGTACGGCATCTACCAAAAGATGATTCGCAAAAATAAAGATATCAATAAAGTCTACGACTTGATCGCTTTACGCATTATCGTCAATGATATCCCTGACTGTTATCTAGTCCTTGGGCTCATACACAAACGCTGGACCCCACTAAAAGGTAGAGTCAAAGATTATATAGCTCAGCCAAAACCAAATGGCTACCAATCATTGCATACTTCAGTTTTTACTGAATTTGGTAAAATCGCTGAATTCCAAATACGTACTAGGGCCATGGATGATGAGGCTGAATACGGCGTGGCGGCTCATAGTCGCTACAAAGAAATAGGTATTTTGGGTAAAAGAAAAAAACCACCAAAATGGCTACAAGACTTGATGGAAATCCAGAAGACCATCACTGATAATACAGAGTTCATCAAACACATCAAAAATGATTTGTTTGCCAACCAGATATTTGTCTTTACACCAAAGGGTGATGTCATAGAGCTACCAGAAAACTCTACCCCTATAGACTTTGCCTACCATATACATACTGACATAGGCAACCAATGTATTGGCGCCAAAATCAACGAACAAATGTCAGCCCTTGATACCCCCTTGAAATCTGGTGATGTGATAGAAATCATTATCAATAAAAGTAGAAAATACCCAAATGCTGACTGGCTAGACATAGTAGTAACCAATCAAGCCAAAAATAAAATACGTGGGCAACTCAAAGACAAAAAAAACCTCCTGTAAGGAGGTTTTTTCTTATGATCTATAATAAATGGTCATACGCGCATGATCTACATGATGCGTAACAGTCACCCAATCTTCTCCAGCATCTACGACCCTCCACCTTTCTATCTCCACCTTGATACCATCTATCACTGCACCCTCGGGAATAGCAAAAGAAAAATTAGTCATTTTTAAATATTGAGTCCCCCAGACCTGATTAGCTACTTTCAAAACTACTCCAAAGTCTGGATCATTGATATCGGTAGCTGTCCAAGTCTCTCCCCACAAATCAGAAGCACTACCATAGACAGTATAGCCTGGATTGGCTATCTGCCCCCACACAGCCAGAGACGCTTGATTGGTCGTACCTATAGAGCCATCAGATTTTACTATCTTGACCTCTGACTCTACTGAAGTATAATCCCAATCGTCTGTGTTAGCTGAAGAAGTTATGCCATCATTAATTTTTACATTATTTGGAAATGACCAATTAGAACCATCGCCAGCCACTGAGGATACTGTACCTGATGCAGATGGACCCTCTGATCCAGCTACTAGCTCTACTGGTACGGAAACACTCTCTGTGGTGCCAGTATATTCATAACAAGAACCCGTCTGAAAACCACTGCTCGCTATTTTTTTGATATAGTATCCAGTATCGTCACCAGAAGCAGAACTATCTACTGGCAAACTTGGTACATAAGAGTTAAGTAAACCAGACAAATCAATACGAGAAATATCTTTGTTTAGAGTGGTGCAAGAGCAAGTACCGGCCGTACTACCACCATCTGTCACCAACATGTATTCCTCATTGATATTCAAATCACCAATTACATCTGGTACCGTCAATGAATCAGCAATCAAGCGCTCTAAGCCGTTCTTTAGCTCCAAGGCATTTTGATCACGAATGGCATTTTGAGCATCACCTATTCTCTTGGCTGGATTGACAGCCAAAAAAATAACTGCCGCTATAATAGCAATAGTGATCATAACTATCATCAACTCAATCAAGGTAAACCCCTTGCGACGTCTGATAAAAAGTAAAAATTTATTCTTCATAGTATACAATCATTCTTACATGATCTACATATTCGTATGGTTCATAATTTGATGGATTGTAGACCCATCTTTCCATATCCATCTGAATACCAGTGATAGTGGCATCAGTTGGTATTGCAAAACCAAAATTTGTCACCTTCATATATGTAGTATATTGACCCGTACTAACCTTCTTTAACCGAAAGGCTACACCAAAATCTGCGTCATTGATATCAGCTGCTGTCCAGGTTTCTCCCCACAAATCACCTTCTCCGCCATAAGTAGTGTATCCAGGGTTGGCGACTGTGGCCCAGTCATCTCCCATGTAGTCTGGCTCTGGAGTGCTTCGCCAAGTAGCCAATGATGCTTTATTGGTTGTGCCTAGTGTAGCATCTGCTTTGACTATATTCATATCACTTTCTATAGGAGTATCATCCATAGTTCCTAAAGTAGCATAATTGGTGTCATTGGCATACACCCTAGTAGGAAAAGACCATGACCATACACCAGATCCATAATTGGCACCTAACTGAGGAGAATTGGGACCTGCTACGGCGGCTACAGGAACGCTGACTGTCGCTACATTATTACCATATTCATAACAATGATTAATAGAAAACAAATTATTAGATGTTTTTTTTATATAATAACCAGTATCATCACCAGAGGCATCTTCATCTACTGGCAATGATGGCAGATAGGCGGACAAAGTGCCGGCTAGATCCACTCTAGCAATGTTGTCATTTAATGTCGGACAAGAACAAGTACCATCAGTATCACCCCCAGCAGTAACCAACATATATTCAGTATCTAAAAAAAGATCGCCTAACTCTGCTGGTATATAGACAGAATCAGCAATCAAACGCTCTAATCCATGTGTGATCTCTAATACATTTTGATCACGGATAGCATTTTGAGCATCACCTATTCTCTTGGCTGGATTGACAGCCAAAAAAATGACAGCGGCAATCACAGCAATAATCACTATTACTACGATCAATTCAATCATAGTAAAAGCCTCTCGACTACGCATACTCATATATAAAAATAAATGATTACCTCTGCAATTTACCCAGCAAATTTTTCAGCTCCTCATGGGAATAAAAATCAATAACAATCTGACCACGTTCCCCTCTTTTTTTGATAGCTACCTTGGCTCCCAAATTTTTGGCTAGTTTGTCTTCATAAGCCACTAATATCGGATCTTGCTTTTTGTCATTTTTCTCTTTGAGTACAGTACGATGAGCTAGCTCATCTAACTGCTTGACCGTCAAATCAGAATGTAAGATTTTTTTGAATATTTTTATCTGCTCAGTTTTGCTTGGATAGCTCAAAATGATTTTGGCATGAGAAAAGGTAATTTTGCCAGCAGCCAAAGCTTCTTTGATGACAATAGGCAACTGCAATATACGCAGCATGTTGGCTATAGTAGAAATACTCTTACCTACTTGCTTGGCAATATCTTCTTGAGATAATGCAAATTCTTCCATCAAACGCTTGTAGCTTTCTGCTTCTTCCAAACAATTTAAATCATGACGCTGAATATTTTCAATAATAGATAATTCTAATTTGTCTCTATCTGAAACTTCTTTGACAATAACTGGGACCTCGGTCAAATTCAGCAGTTGAGCTGCCTTCAAGCGCCTCTCACCAGCAATCAGCTGCCAAGCATCTCCTGCTTTGGTCACTACCAATGGCTGGATGATGCCATGTTTTTTGATAGAATCAGCTAATTCATTGAGCTTGTCATGATCAAAATTATTGCGAGGCTGCCAAGGATTGGCACTCACCTTGTCTATCGGCACGGTCATGACTTTGTCACCATGTCCCACACTATCCTCGCTAAAAGCTTGCGCCGAAAAATAATCCCGGGCATTATTTGTTTTTGCCTTATTTGGTATCAATGAACCTAAGCCTTTACCTAATGCTGACATATTTTATATTTTTATTTTTCTTTATCATTTAGCCAAATAATTTCCTGTGCCAATCTCCTATAAGCCTTGGAGCCGGCTGACTCCAAGTCATAATCTTTGATAGATAGACCATGTGATGGTGCCTCAGCCATACGCACATTGCGCGGTATGACACTCCTAAAAATCCTCTCCGGAAAAAATTTATACAACTCCTGAAAGACAGCATTGGATAGCTTGTTGCGACTATCATACATAGTCATCACTGCACCCAAAATTTTCAAATCTGGTTTGAGATGTTCTCGGATCAGGCCAATGGTATTGAGTAGCTGAGACAAACCTTCCAAAGCATAATACTCACACTGCACTGGTATCAAAACTTCTTGAGCAGCTACCAAACCATTGATGGTCAGCAATCCCAAAGACGGTGGATTGTCTATCAATATAAAATCGTAAAGATCAGCAACCTCTTTCAAATTTTCATGCAGCTTGTACTCTCTGTTTTCCTCCTCCACCAAATCTACAGCTGCACCAGCCAGATCTGGTGTACTAGGAGCAACGTGAAAATTGGTCTGGTGTGATTTTATTACTTCGCCAATACGCACATTAGGATCAACTAAAACCTCATAAATACCTTTGCTCAGCTCTTTGGGATTGATACCCAAGCCTGATGAAGCATTGCCCTGAGGATCAATATCCACTATCAAAACTTTATAGCCAAATTCCTTTAGCCAAGCTGCTAAATTCACTGTGGTGGTAGTTTTACCAACACCGCCTTTTTGATTGACCACTGAGATAATCCGAGCCATAAATTACTTTTCAAGCTACCTATATTATACTAGATTCATGGCAATCACTCAAACCACTAATTCTTGCTAGTATAGAAAAAACGACCCACTGCCCAACCCAAAGAAAAACCGCCTATAATACCACCTAACAAATATATTTCTGACCAACGATGTAAATAAAAATTGCAATACAACATAGCTACAGCTAGACCGATCATGGTGCCTTTTATTTGATAAGACAAAGTAAATTCTGCAATCTTATAAGCCTCACTACGCTCTTTGGGATTGATGCTCTCTGCTGGGCGAGGTTTTTCTCTATTGATAATGTGTAGGGGTGGTTTGTAATTCATATTAATTCAATTTATCTTGCCAATCTTTTATATAATTTTTATATGCCTCTAGACTAGCATCTGGTATAGAGTCCTGTGATGGTAAATCCAAAGTCAATGGATTGATCTTGACTCCGTTTTGTACTATTTCAAAATGCAAGTGTGGTCCAGTAGAAAGTCCCGTGGAACCAACCTGACCAATGACCTGACCTTGTTTCACCTTTTGACCGACCTTGACCAAAATCTTACTCTGATGACCATAGTTACTACTATATGTACTATTGTGTCTGATGCTCACTAGATTGCCATAGCCAGCATTGGTCCAGCTAGCATAAGTCACCACTCCATCGCCAATCGCTCTGATCGGTGTGCCGTAGGCAGCAGCATAATCAATAGCCCTATGACCAGTGCTGATATTGAAAGCGGAAATATATCTCTTACCAGTAGTAAAGCCCGAACTAATATAGCGAAAGTCAACCGGATTTTTCAAAAACATTTTCTGCAAGGATTTGCCATCTGGATCATAATAGCCATCGATAGGTTCACCATCATCTCCTATGCCTTCATGATAATAAAAACCTTCTACCAATTTTCCATCGTTCATAAAACGAGCAGCCAACACTTGACCAGGCATCACATATTGGCCATTGCGATAGCGCTCTTCATAGATGAACTTGTATGTATCACCCTGTCTGATACCCATGCCAAAATCTATAGTCCAAGCAAAGACATCGGCTAAAGCAATAATAGCTCTCTCATCAATGCCCTGAGCCATAGCCGACTCATACAAAGATGAATCTACAGAGCCACTCACTGTTTTTAACTTTATCTGATACTCAATCTTTTTTCTCTCTGCTTTATAGCCACCATCAATGAAATCTACATAAAGCTCTTCTTCTGAAGAGATAGCATAAACCATCTGTTGTAGTTCGGAAGTCTGCTTGTCAAAAGCAAACATTATCGTCTTACCTGCTCGGATACTAGCCAAATCATAAACGTCTTTGGTGGCTGTGATCAATGCCTGAGTAGTGCTAGCTGGCAGACTGATATTTTCGGCAATGACTGAAAAAGTATCACCAGGATTGATAGTCAGGGACTCTTCTCTGTACTTTGACTCTTCTGCTTTAGCAGTAGACCCATCATGAGAAATACCATTTTTTGGTAAAAAATAAATAACGGCACCAGCCGCAAATAAAATAATAGCAATAATCAAACTCTTCTTTAACATATCTTATATTTTAATAAAATTAACCAATTTTAGCAACCCTATGAAAATCAGCTTATTTTTTATATAATTATATTATGCGTAAAATTGCTAAAAAAAATTTAGTAATTTACCCTATTTTGATAGGTCTATATTTTGTTTTGGCACACAATCTCGCCCTAGCTCCTGATCACCAATTGATAAACCATGATAGCCAGCCACTAGCTACGACTAGCTCTACTCCTATAAAATTATTACACCAAAAAAAACCAGACTATGTGCGTGGCATTTATCTGACTGCCTCATCGGCTGGTAATGACAACTATCGTAAAAAATTACTCACCAATATCAAAAAAGGCTACATCAATAGTGTGGTCATAGATATCAAGGACTATTCTGGCTACATACTTTATGATTCCCAAGTGGCTGAGGTCAATGATATCAAAAGTAAAAAAATACGTATGGATGCCAATCAAGTAATAGATGATTTTCATCAAGCTGGCATCTATGTGATTGCTAGACAGACTATCTTTCAAGATCCGGTGCTGGCCACAGCTAGACCAGAGCTAGCTCTCCATACCACAGATGGCGATATCTGGTATGACAACAAAAAACTAGCTTGGCTAGATCCCAATAACCAAGCAGTCTGGTCATACAACTTAGCTATAGCAAAAGAAGCCACCCTTTTGGGTTTTGATGAAATAAATTTTGACTA
>CAYRIU010000024.1:0-7528 GCA_964424615.1 uncultured Gammaproteobacteria bacterium
ATAAAAATCACAAACTATTTTCGCACACCAAAAAATACCAAAAATTTTGAAAGATTTTTCCCGCTTGCCCCGCAATGCGGGGCTGGCGGGATCCCGCCGTAGGCGGTGATAAATAACAAAATAAATTACTTTCTTTTCTTGCTCTCCACTTGCTTGATAGCCAGAGTAGTCTTGATGACTGTATCAGGATTCAAAGAAATAGAATCAATACCTTCTCTGACCAAAAATTGTGCAAAATCTGGAAAATCAGAAGGCGCTTGACCACAAATACCAATTTTTCTTTTATGCTTCTTGGCTGTTTTGATCACCTGACTAATCAAAGATTTCACTGCTTGATTGCGTTCATCATAGACATGAGCCACAATCTGAGAATCACGATCAACACCCAAAGTCAGCTGAGTCAAATCATTGGAACCAATAGAGAAACCATCAAAAATCTTACAAAACTCATCAGCTAAAATTACGTTGGATGGTATCTCACACATGACATAAACTTCCAAACCTCCCACTCCGCGCTTCAAGCCATGCTTGGCCATGATGGCTAGTACTTTTTTACCCTCCTCTATGGTACGACAAAATGGCACCATAATTTTCAAATTCCTCAAGCCCATGTCTTCACGTACTTTGACTAGAGCTTTGCACTCCAGCTCAAAGGCAGCAATATAGTTGGGGTCATAGTATCTAGAAGCACCACGCTAACCAATCATGTGATTGTTTTCTACTGGCTCTAACTCAGTGCCACCGATTAAATTAGCATATTCATTTGATTTGAAATCTGATAGACGAACAATCACATCTTTGGGATAAAAACTCGCCGCAATCCTAGCTATACCTTCGGCTAGACGATCAATAAAAAACTGTGTCTTATTAGAATAAGCAGCGGTTAATTTTTCTATCTCGTGTTTAGCTTTTTGATTTTTTAATTTATGAAAATTCAACAAAGCCAAAGGATGGATTTTGATATAAGAAGTAATAATAAATTCCTCACGAGCCAGACCAACTCCGTCATTTGGTATAAAACTCTGAGCCATGGCCATCTCTGGATTACCGACATTCATCATGATCTTGGTACGAGTTTTTTTAATTTTTTTCAAGTCTGTTTCTTTGACCTGATACTTTAATAGCCCAGCATAGATATTACCTCTCTCTCCCTCGGCACAACAAACTGTAATATTTTCTTTATTTTTGACTTTTTCAGTACCATCTACTGTCCCCACTACACAAGGTATGCCTAATTCACGACTGATGATCGCTGCATGACAGGTTCTACCACCAGCATTGGTGACAATAGCGGCAGCTTTTTTCATGATCGGCTCCCAGTCAGGATCAGTCATCTCAGTAATCAATACTTCTCCTTGCTTGAAATTACCAATGTCAGCTACATTTTTAATAACGTGAGCTGAGCCTTGTCCTATTTTATTACCAACCGAAGCACCCTCGGCTAGTAGCTTACCACTGCCTTGCAAAATATACTCTTTGAGCTTGGTAGGATCATCTTGTGAGCGCACTGTCTCTGGTCTAGCTTGAACGATAAACAACTTGCCAGTCAAACCATCTTTGGCCCACTCCATATCCATGGCTTTTTGATAATGCTTCTCTATAATCACCGCCCACTTGGCTAGCTGAATCACTTCTTTGTCAGTCAAGACAAACTTGTGCCTGTCTTGAGCTGGCACGCGCATATCTACAGTAGCATGAGTACTACCAGCAAAATTATAAATCAACTTTTGCTCTTTGGAGCCTATGCGTCGGCTGATGATAGGATCTAGACCTTTGAGCAATGTTGGTTTAAATACATAATACTCATCCGGATTGACCTTGCCTTTGACAATGTACTCACCCAGACCATAAGTGGCATTGATAAGCACGGCATCACGAAATCCCGACTCAGTATCAATAGAAAACATGACACCAGAGCTGGCTTTATCAGAACGCACCATCTTCTGGACAGTGATAGAAAGCTTGATAGAAAAATGATCAAAACCTTTGTCATTACGATATGATATAGCCCTGTCAGTAAACAAAGAAGCAACGCATTTGCGACAAGCATCTAGTAAAGCTTTTTCACCTTTGATATTGAGATATGATTCTTGCTGACCAGCAAAAGAAGCGTCTGGTAAATCCTCAGCCGTTGCTGAACTACGAATAGCCACATCAACATTGGAGACATTGAATTGCTGAGAAAGCTGATGATAATAATTGATAATCTCTTTTTTCAAATCATCTGGAAACTCAGCTTGCAAGATAGCCTTGCGAATCTGGGCGCCACGCTGTGATAAATTTTTCATATCACTGGTATCCAAGCCTACTAAAATTTTCTTGATCTTATCTTTGACACCACTGCTATTCAAAAAATAATCATAAGCTGTGGCGGTGACAGCATAGCCATTTGGTACTTTGACACCCATGGGAGTCAACTTGCGATACATCTCACCCAAGGAGGCATTCTTACCCCCCACCATCGGTATATCTTTGATACCAATCTCTTTAAACCACAAAACGTATTTTTTTATCATAATTTTTATTTTTACTAAAAAACAACGGCACTATTTATATTTACCAGCCGTGTGGCTAGATTTTATTATCACTCTAAATATGTAGATTGTCAGCGAAACGACCAATCAAAGGTAATCTCCAATATTTGCCGTGTAAACTTTGACTAATGCCACGCACAGCAAAAAATATCGCCAAGATAAACAATGGCCACAACAAAAAGAAAAAAGCAGCGGAAACTACCTCTATGAGAAAAAGTAAAAAACCTTGTTTGGCGTGAAAATGAGCAAAGGGCGAATGCTTTTTGAACAGCAGTGGCCACAAACATAAAATGCCTACATAGCTCATGGCGGCACTGACTTTATGCTCCTCTACATCGTGTTTGTTTATTTGTATTTTTTCCATAATTTTATTTTTTACTAAATTTAAAAAATATTGTGCAAACTAATGAAACTAATATCAGTGTCCAAATTGGTTCGACCAAAATATTGAGCCAAGCCCAGGCTTCTGGGACCATGAATACTTTCATAATAGCCACTATGATACTACCGGCCAACAATCCAAAAAATGATACGGCCACGACTTTTTCTTTGTGCAAATACCACTGATAATAAGCTAAATAAAGCCACGATAATAGCACCACCAAACGATATATCCAAGTCACTATACTGATGGTCAATACTGGCCAGTAACTATGTAAACCCAAAGACCAAAGGGCATACTCTCCCAAAACCACAAAAGCCATAACCAAGAGAGAAGAAAAGACCCAGCTAAAATTTTTAGCTTGTCTTGGTTTGAGCTTCAAAATTTCATTTTTCAACTCATGTTCCAGCTCTGGCAAACCAAAATCAGCCACCCAAACTTCTTCATGGATGGAAATATTTTCACCATCGATATCTACTTCCTCAATTTTTGTTTGGATCATATGATTTTTTACACTTATATTATAACAGAAATTGACACAAAACAAAAACCCCAAGACATCTGCCTTGGGGTTTCAAAAAATATTGATAAAAATTATTCCGCAATCTTTGACAAATCACTATTGGTGATACCAAGTGATCTGAATCTCATGATCTGATAAGCAGCATCACCGTCTCTCATATAGTAGCGTTTACCATCACTAGGATCTATATACCAAGCCTCACCACGAGATTGCACCTGGAGCACTATTCTGCCTTTCAATCTATTAGCCAAAAAATTATCTAAACTCAATGTGCCAGTGCCCAATGGATTTGTCCCAGCCAAAATCTCAGCCTTGTCACTCACACCATCACCATCTGTATCTACTTTGTTTGGATCGGTGCCTAGACCATTTTCTAGCTTGTCAGCTAAACCATCACCATCAGTATCAGTATCATTGAAGCGATCTTCAAGGCCGACTGGAATTTTTGCTAAATCGGCATTGGTAATACCCAAGCCAGCTTCGCGCATCAAGCCATAAGCTGTGACACCATCTTTGAGATAAAATCTTTTGTCATCTTTGGGATTTACATACCAAGCCTCGCCATTATTTTCTACTTGCAGTAAAATCCTGCCACGTACTCTGTCTATCAACTTGGCGTTGACTGGCAAGCTTGGTTTGACACTGTCATCGCTATTTTCACAAGCTCCTAATTTATCACCATGAGCAGTGTGTGCTGGCACAGCATCAACTGCTACTTCCAAAGTATTAAATTTACCATTACCCAATACATGACAAACTTTTACTTTGCTGGCTGGATTTGGCACAATAATTGGCAAATCGTCATTATCATCATCACTACCCAATGTTTTAAAATTTAATTCTTTTACACTGCTATATTGTGTATCTAAAGAACCTAAATAACTTTTTCTCAATTGTATATAATATTTAGTATTGGCTAATAAGCCAGTCAAATCTAGTTGGGAACCAAACATATTGCCAGTAAACACTGGGGCATCAAGGACGCCATCAGTGCGCCATGGCAAATTTACTAACTCACTCTGATTGACAGAGTAGCGATACGAACCATTGCTACCCATACCAGCTGACTGCCAATAAATACGTGCAGTGCTGGTAGTAATATTACTAACATTGGCTATCGAAATATTAATTAGGCTAGAACCCAATACAGTCACCCAAGTAGTGGCACTGTTATTAGAAACATCTAATTCATCATCTGTATCTTGAGGATTATAGACAAAACTAATATTACCGTTACCTAATTTAGTAAATTTACCTTTATAGATATAATAAAACTCTTCACCAGGGGCAATCGGATCACTGGCTGATACCTGTGGAATGATACTTTCACTAATTGTAAAATTACCGAACACTTTGTATACATTATTAACTACTGCTTGATTGGTGATATTGGTAGTGCCGGTATTACGAGCCTGGACTTTGATTTCAGCTGCCTCATTTAATACTGGTTGCTCTGGTGTCACTTGGATATAATCTACAGCAATATCTGGACCACCAGCCAGCTCACCAATAGTGTCCACTATACCCTGATAGGTAGCAGCGCACCAATGGATAGTATTGGCATCAAATGATTTTGTAAACTGGCTATAACAAACCTGGCCATAATCATTGCTATACCAATGAGCCATCAAACTAACATCAGACAAATTGATTTTGCCATCACCGTTCAAATCAGCAATGACATTGTAAGTCTGATTGCGCATAGCATCCATCAACAAGCCGAGCAAAGAACTACACCAACTATCACTTACAGAAAAATTATTTGTCTGACTAGTACTGCTAGCTGTCACTAATTTTTCTTGATATTTGGCATAACAATTTTGATGCGCATCTGTCTGCAACCAAGTAGACACCTGACTGACATCAGATAAATTAATTGCTTGATCACTATTGAGATCAAAAATGGTAGAATAACGACCAACGTATTGTCTGGCCGAGACAATACCGGCTGACAAGACCATGATCATGGCTACCACCATAAAAAATAATTTTTTCATAGTCAATTATTTAAATAATTAATACCCCTATATTATAACAAATGTACGCCATATAGAAAACCCCTTATATCAAAGGAGCTTTTTATTTTATAATTTATCTAAATCCCTCGACGCGGCTCGGGATGACCCGCCGGGTCACATCATACCCATACCACCGCCCATGCCTCCCATACCACCCATGCCAGGATTATGAGCATGATCTTCTTTGCTAGGTATATCAGTGATGACTGCTTCGGTTGTCAAAAACATACCAGCAGCTGAAGAAGCATTTTGTAGGGCACTACGACTGACCTTGGTCGGGTCAACTATACCAGCGTGCACCAAATCTTCAAATTTATCTTCTTTGGCATTGTAGCCGTGATTATCTTTGAGCTTCATGATTTCAGCCACTACCACTTTGCCATCAGTACCAGCATTGTCAGCAATCTGTTCAGCTGGTGACGTCAGGGCTTTTTTCAAAATATCAGCTCCTAATTTTTCCTCACCAGTCAACTTCAGCTCATCGATAGAGTGCATAGAGCGTAGATAAGCTACGCCACCACCCACTACAAACCCTTCTTCCACGGCAGCTTTGGTAGCAGCTAAAGCATCTTCTATACGATCTTTCTTTTCCTTCATCTCAGTCTCGGTAGCAGCTCCGACTTTGATGACAGCCACACCGCCAGTCAATTTAGCTAGACGTTCTTGTAATTTTTCTTTTTCAAAATCTGAATCGGCATTTTTTAATTCATTTTCAATTTGTTTGACTCTTTTTTGTACTTCCTCTACTTCACCACGTCCATCGACTATGGTGGTATTATCTTTGGTGGACACTACTTTGTGAGCAGAGCCGAGCATATCAATAGTAGCACCATTGAGTTTCAAACCAAGCTCTTCGGAAATAACACGAGCACCAGTAGTAGCTGCAATGTCGGCTAACATTTCTTTGCGCCTATCACCAAAGCCAGGAGCTTTGACAGCCAAAGTATTGAATACGCCTTTGAGTTTATTGACCACCAAGACAGCCAAGGCTTCACCCTCTATCTCATCAGCAATGATGACCAAGTCTTTTTTACCAGATTGAGCCATAGTCTCTAAGAGTGGCAATAGATCTTGGATAGCTGAGACTTTTTGATCAGTGATCAAAATCATTGGATCATTGTAGACAGCTTCCATCTTATCAGCATTGGTCACCATATAGTGAGAGACATAGCCTTTGTCAAATTGCATACCCTCGACAATTTCTTTTTCGACACCAAAACTTTGAGATTCTTCCACAGTGATGACACCATTTTTACCGACTGCTTCCATAGCTGAAGCTATGATCTTGCCAATCTCTTTGTCATTGGCAGAAATAGAAGCGACCTGCTCTATCTCAGCCTGACTATCCACATTTTTGGAAATCTTCTGTAGATGTTTGACTACGGCTTCTGTGGCCATATCAATGCCACGCTTTAAAGCCAAAGGATTGGATCCGGCAGTGACATTTTTCAAACCCTCGGAGATGATGCTTTGGGCCAAGACAGTAGCGGTGGTAGTACCATCACCAGCTACATCAGCAGTTTTGGAGGCTACTTCTTTGACAATCTCAGCACCAAGATTTTCAAACTTATCTTCTAGCTCAATCTCTTTAGCAACACTCACGCCATCTTTGGTAATAGTCGGAGCACCATAACTTTTGTCCAAAACAACATTGCGTCCTTTTGGTCCTAGAGTCACTTTGACGGCACTAGCCAAAATATCAACACCCTTTTTCATTTTGGCACGAGCTTCTTCATTAAATATAATTTGTTTTGCCATAATATTTTTTAAATTAAAGTTTATTTATTATTGTCATTGCGAGCCCTAAGGGCGTGGCAATCTATAAGTGTGGATCGCCGCGCTACGCTCGCGATGACTTCTATTCAATGACAGCCAATAAATCATCATGATTTAAAATCTTGTGTTCTAGGCCATCTACTTTTATTTCTGAACCACCATATTCAGAAAATACAACTTTTTGACCAACGCTTAAATTCAATTTAGCAATTTTTTCACCAGTACCAACAGCTACTATCTCACCTTCTTGGCGAGACTCTTTGCCGACTGTGCCTGGCAAGATAATACCAGCTTT
>CAYRIU010000025.1:0-29141 GCA_964424615.1 uncultured Gammaproteobacteria bacterium
TAGTAGTGGTATACCAAATCCTTCAAAGTTTGAAGGAAAAACAAAAGCACTCGCTGAGCCCATCAGGCGGGTATAGTCTTTTTGATTGACATAGCCCAAGACAAAGACATTGTCTTTGATTTTTGGATCAGCCAAAAGTTCGTTTATTTCTTCTTGGCCATGACGACCAGCTGAGCCAGCAAGGACCAATGGCCAGCGTTGCTCAGACAGCTTGTAGGCGCGTAAAAGATTTTGGATGTTTTTTTTGGTCTCTAGACGACCAATATATAAAATAAAATTTTCAGGTAAATCAAATTTGTTTCTAATCTCCTCTTTCTCGGCTTCTGATAAGACCTGAAACTGATGATCGTCAAAGCCAAGATAAACTACTTTTATTTTATTAGCGGCAGCCGGAAAATAATGCAAGACATCCTTTCTAGTCGCCTCTGAAGGCACTAGAATCTTGTAGGCCTGCTTGATACCAAAATAGTGCGATAGTCGGTGATAGACCCGAGCCAAGGGATGATATAGCTCAGGATTACGCATAAAACCCAAATCATGCACAGTCAAAACCATCTTGCCCCGATGAAAAAATGGTATAGCATTGGTGGCAAAAAAAATATCTACTGGTCTGACTAGCAGCTCAAGTCCCAAACGCAAATGGGTCCACAGCTTGCTAAATGGCCAATTTAACTTCTTGAAAATAAAATGCTCAGCACTCGCTGAAAGTGCTGGCTCCAATTCTTGATTATAATACACCACAAACTTGTGTGGAGTATTTATTTTTTTGAGCTCCTGGATCATGTGCCAAGCATACCACTCTGTTCCAGTTTTGTGCTTTTTGTTGGCGCGAGTAGCCTCCAAACCTATGACCATATTATTTGGCAGATAAAATACTACGTTTATATGATTCTAAATTTTCTAAAGCAATACCAGTACCACGAGCTACACAGAGCAAGGAATCTTCAGCGACATAGGCTGGCACACCAGTAGCCTGAGAAAGTAGCTTGTCCATATTGCGTAGCAAAGATGTACCGCCTGATAGCACCATACCCTTGTCCATGATATCAGCTGAGAGCTCTGGCGGTGTATGATAAAGCACTGATTTGACAGCAGTGATCAAGCCTTGTAGCTCATTTTGCAGAGCCTCTGTCACATCGTCAGAGTTGACAGTCAAGGTGCGTGGCAAACCAGTCAACATATCGCGACCCTTGACGTCCATGGATAATTTTTCACCCTTGGGCAGATACTGAGCTGAGCCAATCTTGATCTTGATCTCTTCAGCTGTTCTCTCGCCTATCGCCATGTTGTATTTCTTTTTTATATATTCACCGATAGCAGCATCGTATTTGTTGCCACCTATTCTCACTGAAGTATTGGCCACAATACCACCCAAAGATATGACAGCAATCTCACTAGTACCACCGCCCATATCTACTATCATATGACCAGAAGCAGAGCCAATAGGAATATCAGCACCAATAGCAGCAGCAATAGGCTCTTTGATGATGTAGGCTGCCTTGGCACCAGCAGCCAAGGTAGCATCTATGACAGCGCGACGCTCAGTAGAGGTGATACCAGCTGGCACAGCTATCATGACTTCTGGACGGAATATTTTCATACCACCGACTGCTTTGTTGATAAAATAACGCAACATGCTCTCGGTAGTTTTGTAGTCGGCAATCACGCCATTTTTGAGAGGACGGGCTGCAATGATAGAGTCAGGGGTGCGTCCGATCATCTCTTTGGCCTCATCACCGACGGCTAGGACTGTCTTATCAAAAACTGAAATAGCAACAACACTAGGCTCATTGATGACAATGCCTCTCTTTGGTACATAGACCAAAGTATAGGTCGTACCCAAATCTATTCCAATTTTTTTTACAAAAATCATTTAATACTGACTATCTTATAAGTAGCAATACCATTTGGTAATTTGACTTCTACTTCGTCACCTACTTTGTGATTGATCAAGGCTTGTCCAAGTGGTGACTCGTGGGATATTTTTTTGTTGACTGGATCAGCTTCTGTACTACCGACAATAGTAAAATTCATCAATTGATTGTTTTTTTCTACTTCTACATGTGAGCCAATACCAATACTCTGCTTGTCGCCACCACTACTGGCTACGACAGCATTTTTGATCAAGCTATCCAACTGCAAAACACGACCCTCTATATAGGCCTGCTGTTCTTTGGCTTCTTGGTACTCAGCATTTTCTGACAAATCGCCAAATTCTTTGGCTGACTTTATGCGGTCAGCTACTTCTTTGCGTTTGACGTTTTTTAATTCGTCCAATTCACGCTTGAGATTGTCTAAACCCTCCTGGGTAAAAACTTTATTTTCGTCCATAATTATTATTTTATTACTTATACTTCTATCTTAACAAACTATTGTGAAAAATACCACTCCATAAATTGCCTAGCTACAGTGACTGCTAGACCAGTATCTCCACCCTCTTCTACTATGACAGCCATGGATATTTTGGGCTGTTCATAGGGGGCAAAGGCTACAAACCAAGAATGTGGTGTTTTGTTGCGATTAAACTGAGCTGTACCGGTCTTGCCAGCTACAGCTACTGATACTGATTGCAAACTCTGGGCCGTGCCACTGAGCACTGTCTCTCGCAAGGCTTTACGAATTACCTCTAAATTAGCAGAATCTACTACATTAGTCAAAGCTAATTTTGGCTCATAATTGACCGATTCTGAGCTAGTCTTTACCTCCTTGATCACGTGTGGCACAAACAAGCGTCCATGATTGGCAAAATAAGAAATCAGGTTGGCTGCCTGGATGGGCGTAGCTAGCAAATAGCCCTGACCGATAGATAGGTTGTAGGTATCACCCAAATACCAGCGTTCTTTGATGACATCTTCTTTCCACTCTTTGCTAGGCAAAAAACCGTCACTTTCTGATGGTAGGTCAATACCTGTTTTGGTGCCTAGTCCAAATTTTTTGGCATAGCTGATAATCCTATCGACACCCAAGCCATTTTGGATCCATTGGTTGTTGCCGCCACCGACAGAATAAAAAAATGTATTGACAGAGTCGGCAATAGCCCAATATATATCTGTCTTGCCATGACCACCAGGACGCCAGTCTGGAAAAAAATTACCTCCGATATTGACACCACCAGTACTCAAGACAGAAAATTTGTCATTTATTATTTTTTCTTGTAGAGCTGCTGAGCCCATCACTAGTTTGAAAACCGAACCCATAGGATACTCTCCACTCACCACTCTATTGAGCAAAGGTGTATCAGGATCTTGGATGATCTTGGCGTAGGCGTCATTGTTCAAAACACTGGTAAAAATATTATTATCATAAAATGGCAAACTACTCATAGCAATCACTGAGCCGTCATTGGGATCCAAAACTACCGCTGCCATTTTATTTTTGCCAGTGCGCTGAGCATTGGCTACCATAATCTCTGATAATTTATTTTGGGCTGTGGCGTCTATAGTTAAGACCACATCATGACCTGCTATAGGCTCTATGTAGGAAATCAAACTTTTTTCATTGAACAAGGCATCCACCTCTGATTGTTTTTTGCCATTGATACCTTTGAGCTCTTTTTCATAGACAGCTTCTACACCAGTACGACCAATCCTGTCATTGTAAGTATAGTTGGGATTATCTAAGAGATCTTGCTCATTGGTAATACCTAGATAGCCCAAGATATTGGAAAACTGACCATTAGACAAATATTGCCTCCTGGGTTCATAGGATATACGCAAAGCTGGATATTTATCAGTCTGTACCATCAGGGCAATGGCCTGATCATAGGGCACATTTTCATAGATCAAAATTTTGTCTCCATTTTTGGTATTTTCCAATCTTTTTTGAAACTCTCCACTCTCCAAAGACAAACTCTTTTCTACTAGAGCCGCTAGTCCAGCCTGCTGATCAGGAGTCTGCTCCCAGACTGACCTATCTATATACAAAAAGAAATACGATATATTTCTCACTAAGAGCGTACCAAAACGATCATAAATCAGACCACGATTGGCAGTGATGATATCTGTCCTAGTCCTATTGCCTTCGGCGATATTACGATAATAGTTGCCCCTGACAAGCTGCAAGTACCCAGCCCTCAACAATAATATAGCTACAAAAACAAAAAATACTGCTAAAGTTTTTTTGACTTTTTGATCGCTGATGATTTTGCCTAAATTTTGGCTACGAGAAACAAACTCAAAATTTAGATAATCACCAACTTTTTTATCTACAAAAAAATCCCTGACACCAGAATCTTTGATCTGTCCTTCTTGAATTTTAAAAGGATTGTTTTTCATGCTTCTTGACCCAAAAATTAAAATGCCAAACATGCAAAAAGATCACTACTAGTATATTGATCCAGAGACCATTCAATATTGGCTTGATCTGATGTCTATCAATATAATAAGTGCTGACATCAAAAACACTGTGCCCCAAAAAAACTAGTAGCCAATAAAAAAGAAAAGAAAAAATAGTCAGCCACAAAACTGTAAAAATATTTTTTGATGTAAAAGTAGACAGCTGAAAATTTTTGAGAATAAAAATAATAGAAATAAAAACTATAGTATGAAAACCAAACAAAGCAGAGATAGAATCTACCAAAAGACCAGCCACAAAAGCATAGGCATAGGCCAGACCCAAATCAGAAGTATTGAAATATATCAATAACAGACTGATTAAAAAAGGTTGAACATATTGCCAACCGTTACCATAAAAATTGAACACCAAGTGGAAGTATAAAGATATTAAAAATAATATCAATGATACAATATACCTCATATTATTTTATTACTGCTACTGTAGTCAAAGTATTCAGATCCACCATCGGCTCGACAGTAGAGACTTTGAATAATTCTTCTTCTTTGGCTTTTACCTCACCGATACGACCAACTACCAGGCCACCTTTGATATCAGGATTGAAATCAGAAGTATAAACTAAATCATTTTTTTTGATATCCTGAGACTGTGGTATATAGCTGAGGTTCATACCCAAGCCCAAAGAACCAGACAAGACACCTGAGACAGATTGCTCATTGCCCACACGCACGGCTAGCTGACTAGCATTGTCAGTCAAAAGACGCACTACTGACGAATCAGAATTGACAGTAGATATTTTACCTACCAGCACACCATCATTGACTACTACAGCCTGACCGACATTGATACCCTTGTTGGCACCGACACCGATGACCAATAAATTTTTATTGATAGGATCTTTGCTCAAAATATTAGCAACTTCTAAATCAAAATTTTTGGTATCATGAAAATTTAATAAATTGCGCAACTGCTCATTTTCTGATTGGAGTGATTGTAAGTTGGCGTTGTCCACCAAAAGTTTTTGATAATCCTGCTCTAGATTGTCACTGGGAGCCAATAGTCTATTGATCGCGTCTTTGGGCACAAAAATAGTCCTCAGCAAAACACCAAAATCAAAAATCTGACCATTTTTCAATAAGATCAAAAGAAAAATGGCCACTAAGAGCAAACTAAATAATTTAAAATTGAGCCTAAGCATCTTAATTTTGTCTTAAGTCTTTGGTAGGTGGTAAAAGAACTTCTTTTAAGTGTTCCAAATCATCCAAAATCTTGCCAGCTCCTCTGACTACAGCAGTCAACGGTTCATCAGTAATATAGACTGGCATTTTGGTCTCTTTGGAAATCAGCTCATCCAAGCCACGAATCAAAGCACCGCCACCAGTCAAAACCATACCCTTTTCATAGAGATCAGAAACTAATTCTGGAGGAGAACTCTCAATGGTAGCCTTGATACTGTCGACGATTATCTTGATTGGCTTGAGGATAGCTTCACGCACATTGGTATCGGTAATATGCACTTCTCTAGGCAGACCAGTGATCAAATCGCGTCCTCGCATCACAGTCTCCAATGTCTGACTCAAAGGTAAGACAGAACCTACTTGAATTTTTATCTTCTCAGCAGTACGCTGACCCAAAAGTAAATTAAATTTGTCTCGAGCATACTGGATGATAGCCTCATCTAACTTGTCACCGGCTAGCTTCAAAGAACGCCAGGAGACTATACCCGATAGAGAGATGACAGCAATTTCTGTAGTGCCGCCACCAAGATCTACTACCATACTACCACTGGCTTCCTGGATAGGTAGACCAGCGCCAATAGCAGCGGCCATAGGCTCCTCTATCAGCCAAACTTCAGAAGCACCAGCTCTAAGTACTGCATCTTCTACAGCCTTTCTCTCTACCTCCGTCACATCCAGTGGTATGCCAATCACTACTCTAGGACGAGGCACAAAAGTCATGGACTCACGATGAACTTTTTCGATAAAATACTTAATCATCTTTTCAGTGACCTCAAAATCAGAAATCACACCATCCACCATCGGCTTGGTCACTGTGATGTGCTGCGGTGTCTTACCCAACATGGTTTTGGCATCATCACCGACAGCAATGATTTTTTCTGTACGATTATTGATGGCTACTACACTTGGCTCATTGATGACAATACCCTGATCTTTGACATAAACCAAAGTACTAGAGGTACCAAGATCAATACCCATATCTTTTGAAAATCTGCGGAATACTTTTTTAAACATGACGATTAATATTATCAGCTATTAAAAATTAATAAGCTTTGGCAAATAAGACACATTTTTTGGAAGCTTTGCCACTATATACACATTGACCGCTTTCTGACTCCTGATCAAAAGGAATACATCTGATAGTAGCACCGGTCTCTTGTTTTATCTTTTGTTCTACTTCAGCATCACCAGACCAATGAGCCAAAACAAAATTATTATTGTTTATCTCTTTGACAAACTCATCCCAATTATCAACTGTTTTGGTTTTTTGAAGACGAAGTTTGGTAGCATTTTCAAAGAGAGATGCTTGAATGTCATTTAATGTTTGTTTTATCACCTGTGATAAATCATTTAATTTGACATTTTCTTTACTCATCTTGTCTCTACGCACTAGGACAACAGAATTGTTCTCAATATCTTTGGGACCGACTTCAAGACGAATTGGTACACCTTTTTTCTCCCACTCATTGAACTTGGCACCAGCGCTGATTTCTAGACGAGTATCTATCTCATATTCTTTGAGGCCTAATTTTAATTTCTTCACAAAATTCAAAACCTGAGAATTGTCTTCATTATTTTTGATAATAGGCACAATGACTACTTTGATAGGAGCAATAGCCGGTGGCAAGACTAAGCCATGATCATCACTATGAGTCATGATCAAACCACCAATAATACGCGTGCTCATGCCCCAGCTAGTCTGCCAAACATATTGAAATTTATTATCTTTATCTAGATATTTTGTATCAAAAGCTTTGGCAAAATTTTGACCAAGATTATGTGAAGTAGCAGACTGCAAAGCTTTACCATCTTGCATCATGGCCTCAATAGTATAAGTATGCAAAGCTCCGGCAAATTTTTCACTGTCAGACTTTTTGCCAGCTACTACACTCATAGCCAATTTTTTTTCAACCAGCTCTTTATAAACTTTTAACATTTTTTTGGATTCTTTTTCAGCTTCAGATTTACTAGCGTGAGCTGTATGACCCTCCTGCCACAAAAACTCTGAGGTGCGCAAAAAAGGACGAGTACGCATTTCCCAGCGCATGACATTGGCCCATTGATTGATTTTGACTGGTAGATCACGCCAAGATTTCACCCATTGTGAAAAGCTATTATTGATAATAGTCTCTGAAGTAGGACGAATAATCAACTCCTCTTCTAGCTTGGCTTCTTCATCGACCACAATCTGTCCATCAGCGTCATTTTTCAAACGATAATGAGTGACTACTGCACATTCTTTGGCAAAACCATCGACATGACTAGCTTCTTTGGCAAAAAAAGATTTTGGTATCAACAACGGAAAATACATATTCTGATGTCCCGTGTCTTTGATTTTTTTATCAAGCAATTTTTGAATATTTTCCCAAATAGCATAGCCATAGGGCCTGATGATCATCGTGCCTTTGACTGGACCATACTCTGCCAAATCAGCCGCCTCAATAATATCCAAATACCATTTGGAATAATCCTCCGATCTTTTGGTAATTGCTTTGTTTTGATTATTCATATTATTTATTATCTATAAATTGTTCGATTCTTATTTTTTCTTGGATCAATAGATCTCCACCATATTCACCACTATGAGCTTTGTGGCCTTCATAGGAAACTTTTTTTTGATCAAGGTGTAAGTCTATCACCACTCTATCTGACTCTGATTGCACATAAGCATGAAAACGCGGATAATCTCCAGCACCCAAACGACGAATAAAACTGTCACTATGTCTACTGGGATGGTAACCCAATTGTCTAAACAACAAAAGGTGGTTGCCATATATATTTTTTACTGCAAAATTCATCTCTAAAACAAATTTTTAATTTTTTCCAAAAAACCACCACCATAATGCAAGATATCTCTATAGGTAATCACTGCCACCAAAGCCATCAGTAGGATAAAGCCAGCATTGTGAGCAATGCCTTCTATTTTTTCACTGACCTTCTTGCGTCTAATCTTTTCTATCAAGACAAACAACAATCTACCTCCATCAAGAGCTGGAAAAGGAATAATATTGATAATACCTAAATTGATAGACAGAATAGCCGCAAACTGCAAGAGATATATAAAGCCCATCTTCGCCACCTGTCCAGTGATCACTGCCACACCAATGGGACCTGACAAATCAGCCGATACCTTGCCTTGAGTGATCAGATTGGCTAGCAGAGTATAAAGAGCTGACAGCACTCTACCTGACAAAACAGCTGTGGCACGCAAGCCCTGCCAAATACTACCAAAAAAACCATATTTGATGATACCAGTATCTACCATAGCTACGCCCAAAATAGGCTTGTCATACTCAGGCATAATCTTTGGCGCTATGGTCACATCTTTTTTTTCTGTATTTCTATCTATAGTAAAAGTCACCTCTTGATTTAGTTTTAATTTTTCAAAAACTTCATTGGTATTGGTCACTGGAGCTCCATCAACAGCCAATATGATATCGTTGACCTTGATACCCTGCTCGGCTGCTGGACTTTGTGGAAACACCTCTACTATCACTACCTGCTGATTTCTCACTTTATCTAGAGAGGTATTTTGATCAATTGTCTGGGGTAAGCCCAGTAAAAAACCAGCGGAAAGCAAAAGAAAAGCAAAAATAAAATTCATAATCACTCCAGCTGATAAGACCAAAGATCTTTTCCAAGCTGCTTGATTAGCAAAATTTTCTGGATTATTGCTCTGCTCACCATTTTCACCCAAAATTTTGACAAAGCCACCCAAAGGCAATAAGTTCAAAGAATAAATCACTGGATCATGAGAAACTCTGTCCAAATTTTCACTTTTTATTTTGTTGCCCCAAAACCACTGCCATTTTTTGCCTGCTTGAGGGACAAGGTTTTTCAAATCTCCTGATTCATTGGCTAGAGCTGTGGCTGACTTTCTTTTTTTGTTGACCAAGACACCAAAAATTCTAGGTGGATAGCCAAAGCCAAACTCCTCTACACCAATGCCTAATTTTCTAGCTGTCACAAAATGACCAAACTCATGGACAAAAATCAATATACCTAAAACTAAAACAAATATAATAGCTGTATTCATAAATTATATGGTCATTATTTCTTCTTCTTTTTTGTCACCTAATTCTTTTATCTTGTCATTATAATCTTTGATCATGGCATCCAGATCTTTGAGGGCTTGAAATTTTTCATCCTCAGACATTTGTTTATCTTTTTCCAAAGCCATGATTTCATCTTTTACTTTTTCTCTCTGACCACGCAAGATGATGCGACCTTCTTCGAGTTTTTTATGCAAAACCTTGACTAGATCTTTGCGTCGCTCTTCGGTCAAAGGTGGAAAATTCAATCGAATCAACTCACTGTCCATGACTGGGTTGATATTGAGATCGGAAATCTGAATAGCTCGCTCTATGTCTTTGAGCACTCCCTTGTCCCAAGGCTTGATGGCAATAGTCTGTGGCTCAGGAGAAGAGATAGAAGCCAACTGCAATAATTCTGAGACAGTGCCATAGGCCTCTACTTTTATCTTTTCTACAATACTTGGTGAGATGCGACCAGTGCGCAAAGTATTGAGATCAGTTTTCAAAAACTCTATTGTCTTATCAAATTGTTCTTTGTTTTGCAAAATAGTTTGATGCATATAATTTATTTCTGTGGTGGGTAATAATAATTAGCTAAATAGAAAAATTTACTATCGTCAGAGAATGTTGTCCAGACTGGCTTACCACTATTTGGCAGTGGTGTGATATTCCAATTCAGACCAGCGTCAAAAGTCCTATAAAAAGCTCCGGTACTAGCATACAACACTTCATTGGTATTGTCAGGATTGACACCGACTGCAGTGATGGTTTCCTTTTTTTGTGGTGGTATCAATTTTAGCTGACGCCACATATCACCAAATTTGAGACGATAGATACCAACTGTATTGGTATATATCAAGCCATCGCCGACACTTTTATCAGCACTGATAGCTAGATAAGTTTTGGAACCAGATATTTTACCAAATTCTTTGTAGTTGTTGCCTTCGTCTACTTCTGACTGATCGACCAAGACACCCATCAAATCTGTCCAAGCACTAGGATCTTCTCCACCGTCAGGACTACGAAATATACCAGCAGCTTGTGTCACGACATAGATTATCTTGCTATCAATATGATTCTGCACGATGATACTGACTATGTTGTTGTTAAAACGGTAAATAGAATCCCAAGTCACACCACCATCATAACTGCGAATCAAATTACCTTCACTGGTACCAGCATAAATAATCTGCGGATTATCTTTTCTGATGGCCAGAGCCGTGACTATGATCTTGGTGCGTGCTTCAAAATAAACTGGATTCCAAGTACGACCACAATCTTTGGTCATGTAGATATAATTATTGGCGGCTGCATAGATGGTGCACTTATTAGTAGCAGGATCTGGACTGACAGCAATAGCATTGACCGAACCCTTGTCAGTCAAAGTCTGAAGCCAAGCTTGGCCATAATTATAGGTAAAATACATGCCTTGATTTTGGGAGCCAATATAAAGGGCAGCTGGGTCATTGGGGTCCAGGGCATATGATACTATAGAAGCTGTATCTAGGGTCATCACCTTGCCTCCGGTGGCATACACGTCTGAGACTCTTTGCCAGTTCAAAGTGTTGGCCTGGACAGAAAACTCTCCTGTACGGAAAATACCGCCCTGATAGCTAGCAGCTGCTTGCTGAGCTTTTTTGGTGGATGAGCTAGTCGGGACTATACTACAACCAGAGACCAATACAGTCAGCGACAACAAAGTAAATAATCTTGCAAATGTTTTTTTGTTTTTCATATTTTTACTTTAGATTTAAAAAAATATTCTCCCACAACAATTGAGGGTTAACATTATTATTTAATTTTTGTTTATAATCGTCTAAACGCACTAAATTTTTTAATAATTGCTCCGAAGAATAGCTAGATGAAATATTGTTTAATTCATTTTGAAATATTTCATTGACAATCGGCTTATCTAGCTTGATCCACAATAAATCACGCATGATCAATTCTAGATAGTCTAGATAAAGCCTAGTATTTTGACCTAAATCAGACACTTTAGCTTCTGGATTTTCTTTTTTTAAATTAGCAAACCACTTGTCTATCGTCTGCATGATATTGAAAGTATTGGCCGATAACAATGACAAAATAAAATTGCAACTTTTTTTCCAGGGCTCTAGATTGTCTTGCATTAGTTGCAAAGCTAGACCGGGCTTACCAAAAGACAGGTTCATGATAGTCTGACGTTCTTGGTCATCAAAATGAAAAGTCGCCATCCAATCTTTCATTTCAGCTTTGGTCAAAGCTTGAAATTTTATCAGCTGACAACGAGATATGACGGTAGCTGGTAATAAATTAATATTGTCTGATATCAAAATAATGTAAGTATTGGCTGGTGGCTCTTCTATGGTTTTGAGCAGGGCATTGGCTCCAAAAATATTCATTTTTTCTACATTGTAGATGATAGCTATTTTTTTATGATTATAAATACTAGCCATTTGTAAGCTATGCATGAAATCTCGGACATTATCTACTGATAGCTCTTGGCCATCTTTACCCAAGGTATACATATCCAGATAAGCACCTTTGGATACCAAACGACAAGCTTGACATTGGCCACAGGGTTTTTTCTCTAAACTTGTACAAAAAATACTACGACTAAAATACTCGGCTGCCATTTTTTTGCCCAAACCACGAGATCCATAAAACAAATAAGCGTGTGCTAGCTTATCTTGCTCAATAGAGTTTTGTAAAAAATTAATGGCTTGTTTATGACCAAAAATTGGCCAATGATATTTGTCCGACATTAAATAAAAAATACCATTTTTGTAGCAAAAAATCAACAGTAAAAATGGCGTTTTTTTATATATAAATCATTATCATATTAAATACAGCTTTAATATTGACAAAAATAGCTAAATATACTATCATATATTGTTATATGGCGCTCATGCCTTAACCCCTGCCTCAGGGACTGAGGTATCGTTCTTTAGGAGGTGTGAAAAATGCGGTTCTTATTTGCGGTGATCATTGCGGCTCTGGTCAGCAGCACGATCTACAACATTGTCGCAAGTACAGAACTATCCATCAACGACAAGGTCGCATCGACTGCGTTCATCATCATGATTTGCATCGCCGGCATGGTGGAAGTCTGCATCCGCAAGATCCGCGCCGAAGCCGAGAAGACTCGGCGCATGCTGTTCCGAGCACACTTCGACACCCTGACCGATCCCGAAATCGAAGAGCTCTACAAGAGCTGGTCGAAACACAACTTTGTGAATCACCAGTAGTCCCGCGGACCCGAGCAAGTCCACCGACAGCCAAGGTCAAAGCCCGTTGCACGCGTAACGGGCTTTCTTTTTTTATAAAAATACCCCCTCGTTCTCCCCCTAAATTAGGGGGAGATGTCCGCAAGGACAGTGGGGGTAATAAAAACTTTACACTTGTAACTTGTTACTTTGAACTAACTCTTATCTAGAGCCAAATTAACCATACTGTCAGCCACTTTATTTTTTTCTCTGGCGACATGATGAAATTTGATATACTCAAACTCTGGTAATAAATTCCAGATTTTGACAAAAATTTTAGCTAAATCTTGATCCTTGACTCTATATTCTTTGTTTAGTTGCTTGACTACTAGCTCACTATCTAGATAACAATCCAAGTCTTTAATCCCATGTTTGATGGCTAAATTAAGACCATGGAGTAAAGCTTGATACTCTGCTTGATTATTGGTGGTAGAGCCAATAGTCACACCAAAACGATCTAATTCTTTTTCTTCTACATAAATCACACCGCCAATAGCAGCTGGCCCAGGATTACCTCTGGCTCCTCCGTCTGTAAATAATCTAGCTTTAGTCATGTCGTCTTTACCCCGTGAAATCCCCGCCTTTGGCGTGGAGCCCCGAGAATATATTTAATTTATTAATAAAATATTATTATAACAATATACTATATAAAAAAATGAAAAAATATTAATGGGGCTATTTCACTGGGTGAATATCTTTAATTTTTAATTGTATTTCACGATTACCATTCCACTCATTGATATTTATATTATAAACAATATCTACATTATGTCCAACGGCTAAATCAATATTACCCAAACCAAAACCAATGCCACCAATTTTTTTCTTATTTTGTGCTAGCTCTAGTTTCAAATGCTTAGCGTCAGAGCCCACCTTTCTAGCCTGACTCACAAAAACATTCTCACTCATGAAATATGGCTCAGGATTGCCCTGACCATAGGGAGCAAATTTTTCTAGCCAATCAACTAACTCCCAATTTATCTGATCCAGATCAATTTTCTTTTCAATCTCTAATTTGCTTTGCAATAACTCATCATTTAAACCTTGTACTGCCAACTCTTTTAAATTTTTTATCAAAATATCATAATTTTTTTCAGTCGTAGTAAAACCAGCGGCCTGAGGATGACCACCAAATCTGACTAACAAATCAGTATTTTTTTTCAAAGCATCGGTAATATTGAAACCCTCCAAACTACGAGCGGAGCCTACAATCTTGTCGCCTTGTCCACAAATAACCAAACAAGGCCTATTGTATTCTCTGAGTAGCTTATTAGCAGCTAGGCTAATCAAGCCAGCTGGCCAATCAGTCTTATAAAAAATAAGCAATTTATCTTGGGTATCAATATCCAAAGCCTTGGCTTCACGAAAAATACTTTCAGTAATTTTTTGTCTTTCGCTATTATTTTGATTCAAAGCAGCGGCCATTTCTCCGGCCTTAGTCTCGTCTTTTTCTATGATCAAATAATAAGCTTGATTGGCATGATCCATGCGTCCAGCTGTATTGATACGCGGCGCTATAGCAAAGCCAATAGTTGTAGCATCAATTTCCTTTGGCTCAATACCGGCTACTTTGAACATCATCTGCAAACCGACACGCCGCGTCTTCCGTAAAACTATCAAACCATGTTTTAGCAGGGTCCTATTTTCTCCCATGACTGGTACCATGTCAGCTACCGTAGAGATTGCTACCATATCCAGTAGCCATTTTTCTTTGGCTTCTTTGTCTTTGAGCTCAAATTTATTACTAGCGTGTTTCAATAAACCTTGAGCTAATTTGAAAGCTACTCCTCCGCCACACAAAAATTTGAAAGGATAAGTCTCACCTGGCGCTTGGGGATGGATGATAGCATGGGCAGATGGCAATACTTCGCGCATAGCATGATGATCAGTGACAATCACGTCCATATCTTTGGTATTGGCTACATCTATTTCTTCATTGTTACTGACACCACAATCACAAGTGATGATCAATTTTGTGCCACTACTAGCTAATTCTTCTACCGCTGTTTTATTCAAACCATAACCTTCTTTTTCGCGATGCGGTAAATAAACATTGACCCTAGCTCCCAAGTCTACTAAAACACTATTTAATATCACAGCTGAACTCACTCCATCAGCATCATAGTCAGCAAAGACAGTGATTGTTTCTGCTTTTTCAATAGCCTGATAAATACGCTGACAAGCTTTTTCCATGTCTTTGAATAAAAAAGGATCATGAATATCTTGGCTATAATCGGGTAATAAAAACTCATCAATAGCTTCTTGGGTCTGCAAATTACGAGAAAACAAAAGCTGAGCCACAATAGGTGACAATTCTGGAAATTTTTCTATGAATTCTGCTGGCGCTTTATCTTTTAGCTGCCAAATATAAGACATTTTAATATAATAAATAATCACATCTTTTTTACTGTCATTCCTGCACAGGCAGGAATCTAGCTAGATCCCGCAACAAGTGCGGAATGACAGTAAATATTGTGTGATTATTGTAGCAAGAATTAATTTATTTGGGAAATAAAAAAAGTGGCCCCATCCCGATCAGACGACCGAGGCAGGGCCAAGGGCTAGCGCCCCAAGGGCCGAAAGGCCTGAGGAACTTAAGCTCCAGTGCTCACTTGCGAAACGACGAAGACGAAGCCATCGTCATGAAAACACTGAACGTCAGGGCCGTCACAGTGCGTGCTCAGCCAGCGACTGCGGCCATTGCGAATGGCATTGAGCAGGCACAGGAAGCCACCGGAATCCTTGATGGGCTCGTGCATGATGGTGATACAGGCCAGACCCATCAACTCGATCTCGGCGTCCGTGAACTTGTCACGGATCAAACACGCGATCTCGGCGTTGGGCTTGCTGAACTTCCGACGATCAGCCTCGGAGCGGATGTTCTTGGTGGTACGGTCAAGATCGCTGTAGACCATGCCCTTGATGACGGCGATGTTGTAGGTGACGCCCTTGGTGGGACGAAAGTCCCGATGGCAGAGCAACTGCTTGGCGTAGTCGCCGACGTGGTCGCCCTTCTTCTCGAAGTGAGCGATCCACTCGGGGCCAGTGCGGCCGTTGGAGGTGACGCTGAAGTAGATCACGCCGTCCTGCTCGCGCCAGGCGCGGGCGGGTTCGGAAACCACGAGTTCGTCACGCAGGAAACGTTCGGCACCAGAGACGCCGCCCAGCTTGTTGAGAACAGCCTCGACAAAGCCGAACTTGACGTCCGCGTACTTCATGGTGGTACTCATTACAAAACCCTCTCTCTGACCACTGGTCAGAATTGTTCCCTTGCCTAATAGACAAGAGGCCACGACGTGTGGCAAGGCATTGCTAGAGGACCACCTGATTTGGTAGTCATAGCCAGAAAAGGCCTATTTCTAAGCCACTTTTGGCTATGACTACCTTGTTTTCTTCGTTTTTCGCAAGTATTTTAAGGTGCTTTAAAAGATTTATAATTATATCATATATACGATATTATGTCAATACTTTTAAAATATAAAAAACCAAGTTTTGCACTTGATTTTTTAATAATTATTTTGGGAAATTTAATAACCAACACTAATCCAATTACCAGCACGCCACATACATTCAATGTATTCCGCCTCTTCAGGACTAATACAATCTGTCTGCTCTTTGGCACAAAACCCAGTACGTGGCTTACTAAAATAAATATTTTCACATTTATTAGTCTGATAATATTGCCAATAATTTATAATCATAAGAAATATTAATCCAAATAATATATACTTATAACTTCCGTATTTATCCACTCTTTTAATAATTAATATCAAAACTATTAAACAAATTAATATAAAAATACTGTCATAAATCACTATAACGTCGTCTTTAATTTTTAAATCATAAAAAAAGAAAGAAATAATATTAAATAACTCAATAAAAAATAATACATAAATCAAACCAGTGATTAGGCTAAAAAAAATTCTAAAAAATCTAGATTTTTTTAAAAATACTTTGGAAGTTTTTTTTAGCTCCTTAGATTTTAATTTATCCATAAATAATTATTTTGGGAAATTTTTATTTTATCTTCTCCACTTTTATCTTAATCGGCTTGTCCATTTTTTTGGCTGGCTTTTCTTCTTCATCTTCATCATCATCTTCCTCAACTAGCTCTTCTTCTATTTTTTCTGCTTCTGATTCTTTTTCTAAATCTGGTTCTTCAGTTTCAACGCTTTCTTCTTTCTCGGCTTCCAATTCTTCTGTTTCGTCTTTCTTTATACTTTCTACTTTGGACTTTTTACTTCGGTCTTTATTTTGTAACTCAGCTAGTAAAAAAAGCAAACCAAAAGCCAAAAGCAATAAGCCGACCAAAACACACCAGAAATACATATTACTGAAGTTAAAAAAACTATTTTCTGGCGCTTGTGTCAGCATGTTATTGTACTGCTCTTTGAGTAGATCCAGCTCTTGATTGGCATTTTGCAGTTTATTATCTGTCGCCTGAAAATTTTCGTTGATCGTACTACTAGCATTTTGAGCTAATAAAATTACGGATGTAAATATTGCCATGTTTTTGTTGCTATGTTTTTCATCTCCCCCTCCGGCGCGATGAACACTCGACAACCTTTGGGTAAATTTAAATTTTTGAGAACCAAACTACGAATCACTGCGCTGTTTGTACCAACTACTCCTGTAAAAATAATAGCTTGCGGTTTTTTACTCATACCCAGATATGAGGCTAGATAGCGCTTGATATCATATATATAAACAGCCAAAGCTTGTTTAGCTAATTTTTTTTGGGCGCTAGCATATTTGAAACTGGATTTGTAGCCAGCTACTTTGTAGCCGGCAGCCAAGAGCACTTCCCGTAGATCAGCGCTACCACTCAAGCCCAGGAGGCCTGATTCTTGGTTGATCAGCCGATCTATGGCAGTCAAAGACATCTTTTGTTCTTGAGCCAAATACAGGGCTACAGCGGCTGGTAAATCACCACTACGCGTGGCCATGGTCAAACCTTCATTGGGTGAAAAACCCATAGTAGTATCTTTGACTCGACCAGCTTCTAGCCAAGCAATGCTAGAGCCCGATCCCAAGTGCAGACTAATAGCTGATAATTTATTGATTTTAATATTTAACTTTTTGGCGGCATAGAGGCAAGCCATCTCATGACTCAAGCCATGAAAGCCATATTTTCTGATACCAAATTTTTCAAAATATTTTATAGGCAGTGAATACAGATAAGCCTCTGGTTCTAAATCTGCAAACCAAGCTGTATCAAAACTGGCAATGATTTTTACTTTGGGCCAAGTAGCCTGGACTAATTTGATCAAATCAAAACTTTGTTTGTTGTGCAGTGGTGCTAGATGATTATACTTAGCAATTTTCTCAACTACATTTTTATCTAACTTGCAACTCTTTTTAAACTCCGCTCCACCGTGGACTATACGCAAACCAACTGACTGTATATCTAGCTTGGCCAATATCTCATGGATAGCCTGCCAAGCTCCACCAACACTATATGTATCAGAATAATTAACTTGATTTTTTTTATTATTTTTTTGATAAACTAAAAGTGACTTGTCATTATAAGCAGAATATGAACCCTCTAAAATAACTCGACCTAAATTTTTATCATAATACTCAAAAACAGCAAACTTCAAACTACTAGAGCCGTTATTTAAAATGAGTAGATTTTTCTTAACCATGTTCTAAAATTTAAGTAATAAATGTTTATTAATGCGCAAAAGACTTACATTGTTGTAAAAGATCAGCCAAATGGTCAGGTGTGTACTGCCGACCATCTTTATTTAACATTTCCATGTATAGATCACAATATTTTTCATCTTTAGTAATTTCTACATAATATTTAATACACCAACTTCTTAAACTTTGATACTTATCATATTTTACTGAGTCCGCTGCAATCAAGCAGGCATCTAAATTGTTGGTTATATTCAAAACATCTTTAAAACAAGCCTCTAACACCATTAAGCTCATGCCCGTGTCTTTTATTTTTTCACCTATTTGTTTACAGTCTTCAAATGATTTAGCGTTTTTTATAGCACGATAACCAGCATCTAGCTCTTCCATGGTCACACCTTGTTTTTGTTGATGGACCTTCATTAATACATAAGAACCACCATGAAATAAAAAACCAATAACTATAAAAATATAAGCCGAGATTATAAATAATTTTCTTTTGTGTAATTTTTTAGTCAACAGAAGAACTATATTTACTACTATTCCAAATAGTAAAGCATATTGTGCCAAAAATAATAACCAGAATGAACTTACCGTTAATATAAAATATGGCAACCAAACTAGATTTGATAAAATATACAAAGTCCAAAATAGCTTTTGAGAGATTGGTTTTTTTATTACTACGCTATTATTTTGCATCATAAATATATACTTTCTGATTGTGACTCAAACCCACGGCATTGGCCTCGTCAGTATCTAGATGAATATGCGTTTTGAAATTACCAACTCTGACCAATACATTTTCCAAAATAGCCGCCCTCTCACCCTTGATGACAATAGATATTTTTTTGCCATTTTTGTATTTCCAAGTTTTGGCCTGCTCCTTGGAGATATGCAAATGTCGCATAGCAACAATAGCTGAGACCGTGACTCGACCATGTGGTCCCTGCAAAATAACCTGACTAGCTTTGCGTACTTGCCCAGAAAGTTGGACTACCGGCTTGATACCCAAAAAATAGCAATCAGTAGTTGATAATTCTACTTGAGTTTTTTTGCGCACTGGACCGACAATACGCACTTTAGGGAAATAATCACGTGCACCTTTGACTACTAGTGTTTCTTTGGCTGCAAACTCTCCTGGCTGAGATATATCTTTTAGTTTTGTCAATTTAAAATTCTTGCCAAAAAGTTTGATTAAATCTTTTTGACTCAAGTGCACATGTCGAGCTGATACTTCGGCTATTACTGTTTTCATAAATATTTCTCTTTGTCATTGCGAGTCTCGCTCGCTACGCGAAGCGAGCGACAGCGAGACGTGGCAATCTATAAGCTAGTAGATTGCTTCGTCTCCGCCATCCGCCCACTGGCGGAGGCGGATCCTCGCAATGACGTTTTAAATTATATTTTGTATTTTTTTAAATCACTAGCGTGCAACAAACCTGTCTGAGCGCCTATCTTAGAAACTACTGACGCACTATTATAAGTACCCAACATCAAAGCTTTTTTGATATCGTGATACTTTATCAAGCCAGCTACAAAACCAGAACCAAAAGAATCACCAGCACCAGTAGTATTTTGTACCTTGCCTTTTTTGATAGGCTGATGATAAAATTTTTGACCATTGAAAGCATGTGCTCCCCTCGGACCATCAGTAATGACCGTGATATTCTGACCAAATTTATGTAAATGTTTCAATAAATCTTTTATATTATTTTTTACTTTGTGCTTAGCTAGTATTTCTAGAGCTTCATCACGATTGACTATCAAAACATGAGTTTTGGATAAATATTCTTTGAGCTTGCTAGCTGGCAACTGTAGCTGATAAGAGCCGGGATTCCAAGCTAATTTTATCTTCTTCTTGGCTACTCTATGAAACAAACGATCCATTTGTTTCGTATAATTTTTTGGTAAAGAAGTCAGATAAATCAAAGGTGTGTTTATTTTATCAACATTGAGATCCAGATAATCATTGGCTCCCCGATAAGCAAAAATAACATGCTCATTGTCCTTACCAACATTAGCTACAAATGACAGGCCAGTTTGATGCTGATGATCAAATTGCATTAACTTGGTGCCAACTTTTTTCTTTTTGAGGTTAGCCAAAATATCTTGACCCAAAAAATCACGTCCCAAGCGACATACTAATTGAGTTTTCAAGCCTAGATTAGCAAATGACACAGCCACATTGGCTCCACTACCACCATTGACTAGATAAACTTTATCGCTATAGACCTTGGCACCATATTCAAAGGCAGCTAATTTTTGCCTCAACAAATCTTGTCTGTTATCAATAAATAAAACATTATCAGCATAAAACATGATGTCATACACTGCTCCACCGATGACTGTGATTAAATTACCTAGCATATTTATTTTTGTTTATTAATGTATATTATTTTTAAAAAATAAAATTGTTAAACAAATTAACCATTAATAGTAAAGTAGCGTAAAAACTACTATTATTATATAAATCCATATCTATTAAAAATATAGAATGAAAAAGTACGCTATAAATAATAGATAACAGCAATATTTTTATTACTGATTTATTGCTTATTTTTTTACCAGTGAACCAACTTACTACCCGATTAGATAAAATCGCTGTTAAAAAAATAAGAAATGTAATTATAATAGCCATCAATACCTTATTATCCGTAAACAACATTATCAATCTAGACACTAAATATTGGACTATAACCATACCAAGGATTAGCAACACGGCCACAGACCAACCTGAGTGATGTTTATCTAATTCTCTTTTATTATTTTCTATCTTTACCAGAGTATTATTCTTAATAGCCCAAATTTTATCTTGCTTAGAAAAAATGAACATGGCTAACCAAAAAAATAATACACCAAAAAGTTCTAGAATTAATTGATTGGTGCGAAAATAAAAAATAAACAATATTACCGATCCTAAAAATAAAGATAACCCTAATAATTTTTTATTCATCATATATTACACTGAACTTTATGTTTATATTATAACACAAAAATTAATTTTATTTGTATTGTCTAATATAATATCCAGCCACGCCCATAGCTACTCCAACATTGAGTGACTCTTTTTGCCCATACATTGGCAGATAAATAGTACTATCAACTTTTTTCAATAAAGCTTTGGATACACCACGCACTTCATTACCAAGTAGCAAGGCAACAGGAAAATCTGGCTTGAATTGATTATAAAATATCGCACCATCTCCCAACTCCAAAGCAATAATTTTGACACCTTGTTTTTTTAATTTGGCACACAAAGTAGATATATTTTTGTGGTGCTCCCATGGTACCGAATTTTCAGAACCCAAGGCTACCTTTGATATCTGACTAGATGGCGGATGGCCACTATAGCCAGTCAAATATATCTTATCGATACCTAGCGCATCAGAAGTACGAAAAATAGTACCAATATTATAAAGACTTCTGATATTGTGAGCGATAATATAAAAAGGCTGACTATTTATCGTCATGATAAACCTCTTCTTTTTTCTCTTTCATGAAACCCATCCAATCTTCAAAAGCCAACACTACCATCTTGAATGGCGCCTCTATAATAAAATCCATCACAAAGGCAAAAACATTGATTTTGCGGAACTTTGTAGATAGCCAACGACCAACCGCTACAATAGGTAGCGAGAAAAAATTCATAAAGAAGGACAAGGCATCTTCTTTATTTTTTATCACTTTCAACTCTTTGGCTGTATTACGAATGCGGATAGCAAAAAAGCTAACAGCTGTTAAGAAAAATAAGAATATAGCACCACTGATAATATTGAAGTTTAACAAACGCAAAGCATAAATGATACCACCAAACACTGCAATGTATAACAAGGTGTACATAAAATTATAAAATATTTGGTAGCTCAATGATTGCTTATATTTTGATTTGAGCTGACATAATATAGATTGTTCAGATTTGTCATAGACCAGATCTTTGAGGTTGGTCAATATTTTATCAGTATTACTCGAGGTGGGCATAGTAAAAGACAAAGTTACCAAAAACATCAGTAATGGCGGAAAGACAATATTAATGCCTAAATTGAACATATTAATATGCCCCAAAACATACCTTTCATAAGGAAACTCCAAGGCAATGGCAAACAAAACTTTGGTAATAAAAATATAGATAATAGCTCGAGTCGAACTCTTGCTCAGCTTACTGCGCAAAAACTTGTAACGCTTTAAAATCAATTTTCTAGCTTCGGCTTCTAGCTCCTCTGGTTGTGCTAGCAGATCTTCAATATTAAGACCATGTTCCAAGATTAATTCATGCAAAACCTGAAATGTGACCACTGGCTCTTTGATAGCGTTGGATATCTTGCGTTGATAGGGGTGCTTCAAGTGATGCTGAATAGTACGGTATATTGGACCAATATTGCTAGCTATTTCTTTGATGAGCTTTCTATCTGCTTGGAGCCAATCAGGATAATATAGATTGAATAGATGATAAGAAATAATAGTAGAGTCAGATCTCACTAGTGATTTGTGAATAGCTATATAAAGCTGAATATTTTTTTCTTTGATACTCAAATCGTCACCCTTGAGCTTGATGCGTGGCTTGGTGACCTGATACATAGCCTCTATCACCGCATCGGCCACGTCTTCTGGCGTCAAAATAATATCAATCTCACAAGCCTCTACGCCAATCAACCAATCAAAATAATCTTCTAATTTTTTTTGTTCTAACTTATCATTTTCATAATGCTCATTGAGCAACTCAAAAAGATCATTGTATTTAGTAATGACTTGTTCGACTTCTTGGACTTTAGTCTCTAGGATGCCACTATTTGGTATGTATTTGGCACGAATCAAATCTTCAATCAAACCCCTGGCAATCTGCGGTTTTAAAATTTCTAAAATAAAACGGCGCTTTAGATTGCGCTCAATAGCATAACGACGTAATAAATGCACCTCCTTAAAATCGACACTATTGCGCAACTTCTCATAAAGTGAGGTCAGCTGACTAGCCATCTCATCCACGACGATGACATTTTTGTTTTCATCCTGCGCAAAAGCCTCTTTTTGACGATAAATGTACTCTATTTTTTGAAAAAGAAGTACGATTTCTGGTGATATTTTCATAATTTAAAATCTGCTATAAAAATACCATAAATTAGCTTTTTGTTCAATAATAGTTTATAATATTTTTATAAATATTTATATATGCTATTTAATATCATTATTGCTACTTTAGCTGTCAGCTTACTATCATTAGTTGGCTTGGTATTTTTTTCCAAAAAATTATATACCCACAAAATCATGGATGCAGCCATAGCTTTGGCTGCTGGTGTATTGTTGGCCAATGTTTTTATCAATCTAATACCAGAAATATTTGAATTGTCAGTAAATAGCGGCTACGGCGATATCAAAACAATCTCTTTATGGATGCTTGGTTTTATTATATTTTTATTTTTATCCGAGCAATACCTCTACTGGCATCATTGCCATACTCATCACCATGATGACAAAGACGAACATGTAGATCCTGCCGGTATAAATATCCTGATCGGTGACGGCATACACAACCTAACTGACGGTATGGCTATTGCTACTAGTTTTATGATCAGCCCTAGTTTTGGCTGGATGGCTACTTTGGCTATAGCTCTACATGAGATACCACAAGAAATTGGTGATTTTAGTTTATTGCGACACTCCGGCTTTAGTCGCTTAAAAGCTTTGTTCTGGAATCTGATATCTGGACTCACCGCAGTATGTGGTGGCATCCTCACCTATTTTTATTCTCAAGTAGCTGAACACCAATTAATATTGATAGCTCTGGCTACTGGTAGCTTCTTGTATATAGCCTTGTCTGATATCATGCCTCATCTGCAATCACAAAAAAGAGCCAATCAATTTACTCAAATTATTTGGTTTATTATTGGTATTATTATAATATTTTCTTTGAGTAAATTTATTGATATTCAAGTTTAAAAAATAACCTACTCTTGACAAAATTTCATACATGTGATATAGTGTAAAAGTTGACAATAAAATAACCAATGAAGCAAAGAAGCATTGTCCGTAATTTGGACGCTTGGATCACCCTCTGCATAAAGCTACGGGTGACAAGGGCAATGTGGAGCTAGTAGCGTAACCGGCATAAAAATCAAGCACGCAATGTGCCTGATAATACTGGAAACGCCTACTATAATGGGTGTTTTTTTGTAAAGTACTTTACCAAAACAAGCAATGAAGCAAAGAAGCATTGTCCGTAATTTGGACGCTTGGATCACCCTCTGCATAAAGCTACGGGTGACAAGGGCAATGTGGAGCTAGTAGCGTAACCGGCATAGATTGTTTGTGGTAAAAACCACTAACTCTACACTGGTCAAAATTATTTTGACCACAACCAAGGAGCCCTACATGATCCGCATTCTCGTCTTGGCCCAGTCGGACCTAGCCAATCAGCTTGATGCTGTGCTCTCGAGGCACGGATACAGCACGATCTGCTGCTCCGATCCCCAGCAGGCTCTCTGCAAGGCCATCACTTTCCGCCCCCAACTAGTGCTGGCGGAACTTCTAGAAATCGATGGTGACTGGCTCTGCCGTGAGATCCGCAAGCTCCGTCAGCTCCACAACACGCAGGTGATCATGATGAGCGCTGCAGGTCAGCACATCAAGGACAAGGACCTCGAGTCCATGGCTCTGGCTTGCGGCGCCAATGGCTACCTGCGCAAGCCTTTTCCCTACTGCGAGATCGCCAACTTCACCAAGTCCTGGCTGCAGGCCAGCTAACACAAGGAAGTACGACATGGGTCGCAAGGAAGCCATGATCAAAAGAGCGCAAGCTCTGATCGCTGCCCAGGACGAGAAGATGGACTGGAGAAGCAAGGTGCTACGCGAACAAGCTCTGTTCTTCATCGACAAATTCGTGCAAACCGAAGAACTAGCTCTGGTCGTAGCTCATCACCTGAGAAACCGCTAGACAAGACACGGAGGTGAGACAAGATGTCGCGCATTTTCATCTTCGATGACAACTACGACACCATCCGGACACTTGGCTGTGCTCTGGAATGTCATGGTCAAGGACACGAAGTCCTGACCAATGTTGTCTTGCCCAAGGGCACCACCAAGCCCAAGATCATCACCAACCCTGTCGATGTACTGGGCTTACTAGCCAGTACCAGACCATTCCCCGACCTCATCGTGGCTGAAACAGGCACGGTAGATGGCGGATGGCTCTGTGGCTTGGTGCATGACCTCGAGATGTCCAAGAGGTGCTCTATCGTCCTGACCGGACACCGACACAACGAGAAGGTGCGACATCTGGAGAAGCTCTACCAGGTGTCTTTCTGGGCCAAACCCTTCAACACTCTGAAGTTCGTCGAATACATCGAGACTTTCTTCGCTGTTTCTTGCTAAAAATCCCGCCACTTGGCGGGAGGGGGCTCATCAGTGCAACTCTTCCCCTTGCCTGGTGAGCCCCAAACTAACTTTAATTCGATTTTTCGGATAGCGTATCAATATATACCTTATCCGAAATATCGAATAATTTCGATTGTACTTTAAAAAATGGCAGTCAGAAGCTGCCATAAATATTTACTCTAGTGAAAGGAGTTATAAAACCGTCACCCCCCCCCACTTAACCTGAGACTCAGGAGGTCCAAAACATGAAGCGCAACTTCATCCTGATCGCCATGCTGGCGATCTTCACGAGCACCTGCCTGATGCTGGTGGCCTGCGACAAGCAGGAAACCAAGGCGACCCAACCCGAAACGCCCGTCGTGAACAACCCGGTGGTCATCGACGGGAAGGTCATGACCATCACCGACGGTGACGAAAGGATCACCATCACCAGGCAGGACAATGGCTATGTCGCCAACTACGGCGACTTCCACGTCCTGTACAAGAGCCCGGAATACCGCAACGGCCAAATGGTCGCCATCGGATTTCGGGAATGGACTTCGAGCGATGATCTCGATATCCGCATCGAGGCGCTCGGCTATCGCCACCAGCGGGAAACCTATATCCGCAATGGCGTTCAGCTGACACTGGACATCAACGACCACCTGACCGATGAACAGCGGCAACAGCTGCTCGACTTCCTGGCCGATGATGAAAAAACCATCACAAACTCGGTGATGGACAACGATGATGGCTATGCTCTGTCGCGCATCCTGGAAGCCAACTTGGACAACATCGACGCGACTGTCACCAATCTGGACAAACAAGAGCGTCCGGAATGGGGTGATATTCTGTGTGACGCTGCTACGGCCTGCATCGCAGCCAAGTGTTGGGCCGGTGGCATCGCCAACTCGGTGTGCGGCGCTTGCACGGCTGTTCGCTTTGCTTGCGCCGTCATGGATCTGTTCAATCTCTGGCAGTAGCGAGTCAATCCGGACTCGCTAAAAGCAAGCAACCACCAACTTGGAAAGTGGCTTGCACATGAGCAATCCGTTCAACCTCCTCTTCATCGTCGGGTGCATCCTGGCGATCGTCGGCCTCCTGCGGATGCCGGCTGCGCTGCGCAAGCAGCAGCGACGCACCTTCCTGCTGAAGATGCAGGGCCCCGGAACCATGTTCATGAAGATCGGCACGATCTCCATGGTCATCAGTGCCGTGGCACTCTTCTTCCAACACTAGTACGGACTCTACACTAGAGTCAAAACAAGAGCGGCGCCCGCCACTGCATTTATGCAGGGCGAGGCGCCGCTATTTTTTTTATATCAATATTTTATTTTAGCTGACAAACTCTATTTAATTCTTTTAAGTCATCAGTTGTCAATTTTTCACTACCTCCCTCATTCAGATAATACATGATAGCCTTGGGATCATCGACGTGCTCCATACCGAGGGCATGCCCGAGTTCATGGGCCAACACACCTACTAACTCCTCCTGATTATTGAATTGATAAATATTAATATTAGCCATCAATCCATTACTACTATATTCTCCTTCATTAAACTGGCGTCCATTGGAAGCACCAATGGTATTGTAATCATTGATTTTGAGATTCAAAGTGCCTATCAATTTATTTAATACCGTCACCGTAGAATTGATAGAATCAGCTAATTCATTCAAGGTATCTCTTTTTTGATTTATCAAATCTACTTGCGCATTCAGATAAAGTCTCCTCTGCTCAAGCTCATTAAACTTTTCTTTAGATGCACCACCATGACTATTGCTATACTTCACATCTTGATCATATTGATTTTTAGCTGTCTCGTAGCTTGCCAATAGACTATCTAGCTGGGCTTTTTGCTGATCATAAGAAGCCATAAAAGAATTGTATTGTTTTTTCAAAGTATCAAAAGTTGTACGATCATTGTTGATCACTAAACCCAATTTTTTCAAATCATCAGTCGCTTTTTGACGAGAGTCATAAATCAAATTTATTTTAATATAGCCATTATCAGAATATTTAAATAATTGTTTTTGAGTAGAATCTTCCCATATTTTTTCTGCCTTGGCTACATCTTGCAGCAACTCCTCTCTACTCAAAGAAAAATTAGCATCAATATTGGCAATAGAATATGTCAGCGGTCTTTGACATGGTTGAAATTTGTTAAAAAGATTGCGCCAAGCTAAAGAAAAATCTGCCCGATAATAATAAGCAATAAATATAATTAATAAAATTAAAAATATATTTATAAGAAAATTAACTGACTTGGATATTGTCTTTGACATAATACAACCACTTAATAATCTCATATTTTATATTTAAAATCAATCAAATAACAAATTAAAATTTATTTATCATCACATATTACAAAAGGGTTGACAAAAATCATAAAATATACTTGAATTATATGTTATCTTGTGTATAATGAAATTAACACAGCAAGTTCTCTGACAAACTAAACCGCAAGCACAGCAACAACCAGTCAAACTGCCAAGGAGGCAAAAATGCGACACCTGTTCCTGCTCCTGTTGGTGACCAGCGTCTTGGCTACCAACGTCGAAGCGCGAGAGATATGGCGCGATGGGGAATTCTCGGCCTGGTCTGGAGAATTTATGAACAGCCGGGCGGAACTGCCTTTCACTATCTTTCGAGTTGCACTGGAAATGCCAAAAAATGGCTCAATAGTCCTCATGCCGGAAGGTTCATTCGAGCTCTATATCCCGTGCAAAAAAAAATGGATCAAAGATGAAGGAATCTTTATCGTCATCGGTTGCGATGCTAATCGTGTTGGTGATACAATGAACTCTGGACCTGTCATACTCTACGACTCAGACGAATGCCAAAAAATCCACAAGGTAGCCTTAATGGTGAGGTTGCCTAGAATGGATGCCACTGATGAATGTCGACCCACCGACTTTAGGTGGGTGGGAGGTTACTACAGTGAGGAGAAGTAAGTTGGCCCTCATCGTCGTCCTCGTGCTCGTCACGACGGTTGCGGCCTTCATCGCACCCACGCCGGCCTCGGCCGTGACCACGGATGACCCCTGTGAGCTCTGGTCTCAGTACCCGGGCTGCCAGTGGTGCTTCACCCAGTGCTGGTACCAGATCATGATGGAGGAACACAACTCCGACGTGGCTCGGTGGGGCTGGGACCGCTAACAAGACCAGCAGTCCCAGTCAAACAAGCGGCGGGTTCGTACACGAACCCGCCGCTATTTCTTTTAAACAAAAAAGAAGTAACGTTACTTCTTTTTCAAAATTTATAATTTTGGCTCGGGGACAGGGATTTGAACCCCGATTAACGGCTTCAAAGGCCGCTGTCCTGCCATTAGACGATCCCCGAATATA
>CAYRIU010000026.1:0-10309 GCA_964424615.1 uncultured Gammaproteobacteria bacterium
ACAAAATGGCAAATTGATGAATACAGAATTAAAGGACGAACTGACTAAAGCTATACTAGAATTTTTAAAACCAATTCAAGAAAAGATAAAATATTACCAAGCTCATCCCAAAGAAGTAGAAAAAATACTTGATGTCGGTGCCAAAAAAGCTCAAAAAATTGCTGATAAAAATCTAAAAGAAATAAAACATCTCATCGGTCTAAACAAATAAAAAATCAGCCCCAGGTGATGGGGCTGATTTTTTATTTTACCTTGATTACTGAATCAATAGCTTTTTTTAGTATTTTGGCTGATTTGATAAAACTAGCTTTTTCTGTCTTAGACAATTGCAGAGGCAGCTCACCCACCAAACCACCGCGACCAACTATGACTGGTGTGCTCAAACAAACCTTACTGACACCATAAATATTTTCTATCAAATGAGAGACTGGTAGCACTGTACGCTTGTCATGCAAAATAGATTGTATGATATATGCTCCGGCTGAACCAATGCCATAATAGGTAGACTGCTTACCATCAATGATAGCATAGGCGGCATTTTTAGCCTTGGCAAAAATATCCTGCTTGTCTTTATCACTCAAGCGTTTATAAGTATCTAGATTATTATTGCCGATAGTAGCTGTACTCCAAACTGGAAACTCACTATCACCATGTTCACCCATGATATAGGCATGAATACTCTGTGTATTGATCTTTAATTTTTGACTCAAAAGATGTCTAAAACGAGCCGAATCCAAAGTAGTACCACTACCGATAATCTGATTTTTTTTCTTAGGATACATAGAGATAGCTACATAGGTCAGCACATCAACTGGATTGGTAATCATCAAAATAACTGCCTGAGGATTGGCTGTAAATATTTGTGGCACGATTTCTTTGATAATCTTGGTATTCTTGCTAATCAAATCAAGACGCGTCTCCCCTGGCTTCTGAGCAGAGCCACAAGTGATCACTACTACACTACTATCAGCACAATCTTTGTAAGTGCCGACCTTAATATTGGTATGTCTAGTAAATGGGGCTGCATGTTGCAAGTCCATCACCTGAGCTTGAGCTAATTTTTGATCTATATCTATGATGGCTATCTCTTCGGCAATATCCTGAATGACCAAGCTATATGCCAAAGTTGAGCCCACCATACCAGCACCGATAATTGTAACCTTATTTTGCATAAATTTTATTTTTTATAAATTAATTCTCTTAGCTTTTATTTTACGACCTAAATATTTTTCGGCTGAATTTTCAAATCTTCTATGATCATCAGTGGTCAAAAAAATAGTTTTACTTTTAGTTTTTTTTATTTTAGCATATTCCGGATGCTTCAATAAATACTCTACCAATTTATCAGCTACTATCTGCCCGCTGTCCAAAACTCTAATATTTTTTCCAAAGTATCTTTGTATGTCTCTTTGGAGCCAACCATAGTGAGTGCAGCCCAATATGACCGTATCAGGAAAATGACTTTTTAAAGGACGGACATACTTTTTCAAAATCATTTTTGTTTCTGGTGTTTTTTCCCAATTTTCTTCTATCAGTGGCACCAATAATGGGCAAGCTTGTTGTACTACTTTTATTTTTTTACCCGCCTTGACTCGCGTCTGGCGAGGCAGGTCTTGAATTTGTAATTCTCTGATGTATGATTTTGATTCGACGGTACTACGAGTACCCATGACCGCTATTACTTTATTTTTTGTGACTTCACTTGCGGCCTCGGCCAATGGTCTGATGACTCCCAAAATATTTTTACTAGAATATTTGTGTGGTATATATTCTTGTTGCAGTTTACGCAAGGCCTCGGCCGACGCAGTATTGCAAGCCAAAATAATCAAATCACAACCCAAGGCAAACAAATAATCTACTGCCTGACGAGTATACTCATATATAATCTCTTGGCTATGATTACCATATGGAGCACGAGCATTATCCCCCAAATAAACATAGTCAAACTGAGGTAACTTTTTTTCGATGGCCTTGAATATTGTTAAGCCACCAAAGCCTGAGTCGAATACTCCTATCATTAACTCTTTATTACTTGTAAAATTTCTTGCTGATATTTATCAGCCGACACCTTATCTTTGGCTTCGACAGTTATCCTGAGCAAAGGCTCGGTATTGGAAGCCCTGACATTGAACCACCAATCAGCAAACTCGACAGTCAAACCATCAATTTCATCCTTGATATTATCTCGATAATGATAGCGCAATTTTTCTAGCTTAGCTGGTATATCATCTACTTCTACATTTAGCTCATCAGCTCGATAGTATAGTCTAAAATCTGCCACGATCTCCGACAGTGGTCGTCCATCTTCTGATATGGCTTGCAGCGCCAAGACCAAAGCAATCAAACCAGAGTCCGCATAAAAATTATCTTTAAAAGCAAAATGACCAGACACTTCACCACTCATGATGCCATGCTCCAAGTGCATGTGTCTAGCTAAATTGATATAGCCCACTTCACTGCGAATAGCCTTGCCACCCCACTGAGTGATTAGCTCTGGCACAGCATGAGAGCAAATAAGATTATAGACGATACCAGCTCCAGCTTCTTTTTTGAGCAACATCTTGGAGATCAATAGCAATGTCATATCGCCTTTGATAAACTGCCCCCTCTCATCTAGCAAAAACATCCTATCGCCATCCACATCAAACATGACTCCAAGATCAGCCTTATCTTTCAATAATTCTTTACTAGCTGGTAGATAAGCGTCCTTAGCTAAAGGATTTGGTGGACGACTGGCAAATTTTGGATCAAGCTCAGCAAAAATATGAACCAACTCAGCTGGTAATTTTTCAAATAGCTTTGGTAAAATCAAACCAACCATACCATTGCCAGTATCAGCTAAAACTTTTAGCTTCTTTATTTTTTTGACATCCACAAAAGACAAGATGTGTTTGATATGATCTTTAGCAATATCTTTATTTTTGAGCTTTCCCTTTTTGACTTCTGGATGAAAATCTGCCAAATGATCCATTTCCTTATAAACTTGGTGGCCACTGATAAATTTTATACTATCAGTGTATTCATTATTATTCACTGCCATCTTGAAACCGCCATAGGCTGCTGGATTATGAGAAGCAGTAGCCATAAAACCACTATCATATTTGTAGTGACCCAAGGCAAAATAAAAATCATTGATAGAGACCAGGCCCAAATCATGCACTTCGACACCATGCTCCAAAAAAACTGCTACCGCTGCCTTCATCAAGGGCTCAGAAGCTTCACGCACATCTCTAGCTACTACTACTTTGAGATCTTTGACTGGTTTGTGTAATTTGCGACTAACCACACTCAGATAAGCCAGGGCTATCTGTTTGGCTTGATTGGCATCTATTTGCTGAGGGTATAGACCTCGCACATCATATGAGCGAAAAATACTAGCATCCATATATTTTATATTACTGATATGTCTTATTTTATCATAATGCCCTAAAAAAACACAATTCTAGGCTTTTTGATATAGACAATTTACATATCATATAAAATTAGCTAAACTTATGCCATGAATAACATGCCAACAATAAATATTACGGGCTTAGCAGTTGATATTGACGAGACCTTGTCATATACCATTGGACATCTAGTATCAAAACTCCAAGAAAATTTTGGTAATCCTGAAAATTTATCGGTCAAAGAAATTATTGAAAAATACCGCTACACCAGCAATGTGCCCTACTGGCAGCATGATGAAGCCAAACAATGGATAGACAAAGAAATACACTCCAATGAACTACAAGAAAATCTACCATTGATTGAAGATGCTAATATCTATTTAAATAAGATAAATGAAATAATTCCTATTGCCGCCTATGTCACTGTACGGCCAGAGGTTGTCAAAGATGGAACCAAGGTCTGGCTAGATAAACACGACTTTCCGTTGGCTCCTATCATATGCCGACCAATGAATGTCGCACATACCGATGGCAACAAATGGAAAGCTGGAATTTTACAGGAGCTATACCCACAAATAATAGGTATTATTGATGACAATGCTAAACTACTAGAATTTTTAGACAAAGATTATAAGGGTATGGTATTTTTATACGACCATCATAATAGTGATAGCCAACTCAATGTCGTCCCTTGTACAAACTGGCTCAAAGTATTTGAAGAAATAAAAAAAAATTTAAACAGCATAAAAATGACCAAAAAATTTAAAATCATACCTCCGACAAAAATCAAAATTGTGGAAACACCAGGCAAAGGGCTGGGTGTAGTTGCCACCGCTGATATCAAAAAAGGAGAAATCATTGAAACCTTCCCTGTGGTTTATTTATCCAAAAAAGATGTGAAGTATCTAGATGATGAGTCTGATTTGCTAACCTTTTATCCCATGTATTTAGAAACCCACCGCAAAGACTGCATCATGTTTGGCTACGGATCAATCTACAACCATGATCGCAAAAATCCCAATGCTGACATATATTATCCAAAGCATAGAAATGATCGCTATCTGATGATGAAAGCTATCAAAAAAATCTCTAAAGGTGAAGAGATTGTTTATGACTATGGCTTTGATGATGAAGAAGAATTCTTGGATCTAAAGTAGCACTACTTTTTCACTAGACAATTTAAATTGTATTTACTTTTGTAAAGACCCAATGGTTCTAGCTTGAAACCGGCCTTTAATAATAAAAACTTCAGCTCCGATTTTGTAAAATGATGATAATAGCGCCAATTGACACTCTGTCTATCTGGTGAGGTGTAGGGTATAAAAAAATCATTCCAAGATTTTTTCTGCTTAATGTTTTTAAAAATATACTTGAGATATCGTGGCTGCAATAGATTCCAGTTGGTCATAAAAAGTACTCCGCCTGGCTTTAGCCAATGATACATTTTATTTAATAACTCCTCTCTTTCTTTTTTATTATCTAGATGATGAAAAGAAGCAACTAGACAAATCACATCAAAACTACTCGCTGGAAAATCAAGCTTAGCCATATCAGCTTGCTCAAAATGTTCGCTAGGAAATTGCTTAAGAGCCTGCTCTAATAACTTAGCACTAAAATCAACACCTAGATATTCATATTTTTTACCAGCTGACTGAATCACTTTCAACAGACGACCATTGCCACAGCCTAAGTCCAAAATCTTGCCCCCGTCAGACAAATATGGTATAAAAACGGATAACTCCTGCCAAGGTACATATCTAGTATTAGAAAAATCTTGGGCTATGGAGTCATAGACATTTTGCAAATCTTTTTTAATATCACTCATGGAAAAAAATAATAAAATATATGAAGAAATAGTACTGGAGCTTATGGGGCAAAAATATGCCACTGATTTGGATTTTTCCAAACAATTACGCCAGTCTTTTAGCTCTCGCAAACTACCTGCCAATACTAAGGCTACCTTGATTTTGGCCTATCGTCAATTGTTGAAAAAAAATAAAATAAAAACAGACAGTGGCTTTGAGCAATTACTCAAAAAAAGGGCTGTGCGCACACTGTCAGGCGTATCGGTCATCACAGTACTGACCAAACCATTTGTTTGCCCAGGCAAATGTGTCTACTGCCCGACCGAAGTCGGTATGCCCAAGAGCTACCTATCCAATGAGCCAGCAGCAGCTAGGGCCAAGATGAATCTCTTTGACCCATTTCGCCAGGTGACCATGCGCATCCAAGCTCTAGAAAACAATGGCCACGCTGTAGATAAACTAGAGATACTAGTTTTGGGTGGCACTTGGTCTGTCTATCCTACTCACTATCAAGATGAATTTATCCGTGATTGTTTTTATGCGGCTAATATCTTTAATAAAAAGAAAAAAAGAAAAGCTTTCACTCTAGAAAAAGAACAAAGAATAAATGAGACTGCCAAATATAAAATCATTGGCCTAACTCTAGAAACTCGACCAGACTATATCAATCCGACTGAGCTCAAAAAAATGCGTCGACTTGGCACCACTAGAGTCCAGCTTGGCGTCCAGCATACGGATAATAAAATACTCGATCTCATCAAGCGCGGACATAGCATCGAGCAAAGTATCAAAGCAACTTACCTACTCAAAGAAGCTGGCTTCAAAGTCGATCATCACTATATGCCAGATCTACCGGGCTCTACTCCCAAAAAAGATTTGGCCATGTTTGAATATGTTTTCAACTCTCCTGATTTACAACCTGATCAGATCAAAATATATCCCTGCGTCGTCAATGAATTTGCTGAGCTATACAGCTGGTACAAAAATAAAAAATATAAACCATACACCAAAAAACAACTACTCGATCTACTACTGTCAGTCAAAAAAATAGTACCACCCTATATGCGTATCAATCGCTTGATTCGTGATATCCCCGAAGAAAGTATAGTGGCCGGCAATAAGATCACCAATCTCAGACAATTTTTACAAGCCGAACTCAAACGACAAGGAGCCAGCTGTCACTGTTTGCGTTGCCGTGAAGTGCGTGATGATAAATATGACCCCAAGGATATTGAGCTCGTACGTCGTGAATATCAGGCTAGCGGTGGTAAAGAAATATTTTTAAGTTTTGAAAACAAAGATCGTAGCAAGGTTTATGCTTTTTTGCGTTTGCGTATCAATCACGATTTAAAAAATAACATTTTTCCTGAAATCAAAAATGCTTCTATTGTCCGCGAGCTCCATGTCTATGGTCAGATGATACCAGTCTATGATGAAAATCTAGACGATGAAATTGGCAAAACCCAACATCTAGGCCTGGGCAAAAGCCTCATGCAAGAAGCGGAAAAAATAACTCTAGATCACAAAATAAAAAAAATAGCCGTCATCTCTGGCATTGGTGTCCGCAATTATTATCGTAAGCTAGGCTACAAACTCCAAGGCACCTACTTGACTAAATCTCTAAAAAATATATAATACTCCTTCGCTCTTTTTCGCCCTGCAACCTTCAACGTCAAACCTCACAAGGAGGTGAATATGAACCTGAACCAAGAAATACCTTGCCTGACTTGGTGGTCTGATGTTAGCTCTGTCCAACGAGAAACCTGCACAGAAGCGCTGGAGCTACTCTCGCGTATTCTGACTGCACGCCAGACCATGGAATGCGGTACTCAGGTACTCAAAAGCATCTACCTACCCATCATCAAGGCTGGCGGCTTAATCCCAGAAAGCATGGAGTTTGCCCAACTCTGTGAAAAGCTGAGGGTTAATCGTCATAATATTGATGAAGAGATCAGGGAGCTCTGCATACAGACCAACACTGACATCGGCACCTATGCAGCCGCTGAAATCTTGTGGCTACCACCACGAGAAGTACGGCGACTGATTGCCAACAAGGCACTGCCAGCGATCAAGGTAGGTAGGCACTGGTCGATCGCTACGATCGACGTCCTGCGCTTGGCCGACAAGAATTTGAAGGCCTAAACGCAACAGGGCCCGTTCGCATCACACGCGAACGGGCCCTGAATTTTTTTTACTTATTTTTTACGCTCTTTAAAGTATATAATATAAGAATATAAAATAGTGCCAAAAATACATACTGCGCCACCTACCGTAAATAAACCCATGCCCCATACTGGAGGCAAGCTTGGTGATATGATAATACAAATACCAAATAATATAAAAGCCCAACCACCCACTCTATGAGTCTTATACCAAACATTTTCTGATGACAAAGTCCAAGGTGTACGAATACCCATGAACCAATTTGGTTTGATCTTACCTAGATAATTGCCCAAAAAAATCATTAGTAAACCAACTAACCATGGTACCCAAAACTGCATTTTGACTGGATAACCTAAATTATATAAGCCTGATAGTAAATAAATAATGGCAAAAAAACTTAATAAAATATTTTTGAATAAATGGAAGACCTTACTAAATTCTGCATATCGCTCTTTTTTGGGATCAAGTAAAGGTAACAATAAAAACATCAAATACATAGCTGGCAATATAGCCATCAGGCCAAAGGCAGCTCCCGCTCTACTAGACCAGCCATTGGGCTCGCCAGCAAAACTCCAATGTGTCACGACTACTTCGGGAAAATGAGCATAAAAATAAAAGCTCAATATAAATGATATTACTATGAGCAGTATTGACCATACTTCGCTTTTCCATGTTAATTTAATTGCTGATTTCATAAGTTTCCCCGTTAAATAAATTTAATTAATTATTGTTTATTTTTTATAAATATATTTTAAATTTTTATTACTCTACCATAATCACCTTCAATTAAATTTAATTTTTAGCTCCGCTAAAAATTATTTAACGGGGTGAATTTATTTAATTTTTTTAACGGCCAAAAATTTAGCTATTTTTTCAGCTACTTCTTCCAAGATACTAAAATTCAAAGAATAGATAACCTGCTGACCACTACGATGACTAGAAATAAGATCGGCTCTTTTCAAAATATCTAGGTGGTGTGATAGTGTAGGAGTGGTGATATCCAAATACTTGCCAATCTCATTGACTGACATTTCCCCCTTTTTCAACAAATCCAAAATCTTTTGGCGATTTGGTTCTGATAAAGCAGCAAATGTTTTGGATAAAGACATAATAATTTAGATATTTAGATATATATCTAATTATATAGTAAAAATAAAAAAGAGTCAAATCATTGATTAATAATGGTATTCTTTGCCATTAATAATGCTTACTGCTCTATATATTTGCTCCAGTAGCACTACTCTCGCCATCTCATGAGGCATAGTAAGCTGAGACAAAGAAATAGTTTGTGGATATTGCTTCTTAATCTCCTCTGCCCAACCAAGAGCTCCACCAATGACTAAAACAATCTCTGACTGCTTGGTAATAAATTTTGCAAACTGGAGAGAATCAAATTCTTTACCAGTTTCTGCTAACAAATAAACATTTTGTTTATTATATTTTTCCAAAGCTTTAATCAAACGCTCATTTTCTTTAGTTTGAGCAATTCTTTTATTTTGACTAGAAAATGACTCAGCCAAAACTTCTACTATTTCTAGCTTGGCATATGGCCTTAATCTTTTGACATATTCTGCTATGGCTGTCTGCCAAAACTTTTCTTTGATTTTACCAACCGCTACTATATTTATTTTTAACATGTTGTGTTATTTATATAATATATTTTATAGTAAGTTTGTATATTAAAGCAAATGTAGATATTGACTAAACGGCCAATAAATGTTAGTATAAGATGTTTGCTGTTTCACTGTTGTTTGCGCAACTGTGTCCACACAGAAGTCCCTTGCACAAGGAGGATGCTAATAATGACCCGTCGCCGAGTCACCTTTCTGGACTTCGAAGATCACTGCTGTCACTGGGTGCATAATCTCCCGGACAATGAATTCTGGCCCACACTGGAAAGACTGCGTAATCATGCACGCAAAACAGATGATGATCAATTCGTTGGCGGGGAAGATGGGGAGCCGGAGCTCTTTCGCAGTGTCTTGGTTCCCATTTTTATCAGAAATGGAAGCATTCCCCAGGAACCTGAGTTCCAGGAGATCCTCCAGAAGATGAATCTGAAACCCAGAGACATCAACGAAATGCTGCATCATCACCACGACGCAGTGATGACCAAACAGGCGACTGCCTGATCAGTAGCCTCTGCCCCCGACCGACCGCGGCCGGGGGCTCCTTTTTTAAAAAATATTGCACTTAATAGCTATTATGATACACTAAATAACGATTTGATATTATAATATAAAAACAATGAAACATTTAATAAATCAAGATCCAGAGATTGCTAAAATTTTAGCTGCTGAGCTCAATCGCCAACGCCAAGGCGCTGAAATGATTGCCTCGGAAAATTTTGTTTCACTAGCAGTCCTAGAAGCTGCTGGATCAATCTTGACTAACAAATACGCTGAAGGCTATCCCAATAAACGATACTATGGTGGCAATGAATTTATAGACCAAGCTGAAACTCTAGCTATTGATCGCGCTAAAAAATTATTTAATGCAGAACATGTCAATGTCCAGCCACATGCTGGCTCTCAAGCCAACGCCGAAGCCTACATGGCCCTAGCCAATCTACATGATACTATCCTGGGATTTTCTCTAGCGCATGGCGGACACTTGACCCACGGACATCCTGTAAATTTTTCTGGAAAATCCTACAACTTTGTAAGCTATGGAGTAAACAAAGAAACTGAGCTGATTGATTTTGATGAAGTAAGATCTCAAGCTAAAGCCCATAAACCAAAAATAATCTTGGCTGGAGCATCTGCTTATTCGCGCCAAATTGATTTTGATAAATTCAAAGAGATTGCTGATGAAGTCGGTGCCTATCTAATGGTAGATATGGCTCATATTGCCGGCCTAGTAGCAGCTCAACTACACCCCGATCCTGTGCCAGTAGCTGATGTGGTCACTACCACTACTCACAAAACTTTACGCGGACCACGTGGTGCTATG
>CAYRIU010000027.1:0-3971 GCA_964424615.1 uncultured Gammaproteobacteria bacterium
ATCTTCGTTATTTTGTAGCCACTCAAAGTATGAGACGGTCACTCCGCCGGCATTGGCTAGGACATCTGGTATGACCTCTACCTTGTTGGCAAACAATATTTTGTCTGCTTCTGGGGTGGTTGGACCATTGCCCATTTCCAAGACAACTTTGGCTTTGATGCTGTCAGCATTTTCGGCGTTGATTTGGTTTTCTAAAGCCGCTGGCACCAAGATATCTACTGGCAGAGCAAAAAATTCTGTCAAAGAAATTTCTTTGACGCCGGGCAAATCACTCAAGGATTGTTTGTTGTCTTTGCGGGCCAAAACTTCATCTATATTCAGACCATCTTCTTTGTATATGACACTCTTGGAGTCGGCAACGGCTACCACTTTGTAGCCTTCGTCAAATAAAAATTTAGCAATACCACCACCAACATTACCCAAGCCTTGGACAGCGACTGTCATATTTTTTGGATCCCAAGATCTCTTGGCTACCAAATCAGTCAAGACAAACATACCACCTTTAGCAGTAGCTGGTCCTCTTCCTTTGGAGCCACCCATATCAAGTGGTTTACCTGTGACCACGCCAATTTTTTTGGCACCAACTAATTTTGAATATTCATCAGCCATCCAAGCCATAGTCTGTGGATTGGTATAGACATCTGGTGCTGGCACATCCTTGTCTGGTCCAATCAAATCTTTGAAAGCACCAACCCAGGCACGAGATATTTTTTCTAATTCAATATCGCTAGTAGTTTTGACATCGACGGTCACCCCGCCCTTGCCACCACCCATTGGTATACCAACCACCGCACACTTTATGGTCATCCAAAAGCTAAGAGCTTTTACTTCGTCTATGTCCACCTGTGGGTGAAAACGAATTCCGCCCTTGTATGGTCCACGAGCGTTGTTGTATTGCACGCGATAGGCTTCGTATATCTGCAAGGTGCCATCGTCTTTTTTGATTGGTAAGTTTGCTGTAATTATTTTGTTTGGTACGCTCAATCTTTTTAAGATGTCCGAATTAAGATTAATCAATTCAGCGGCTGTGTTGAGCTGCTGAAGAGCATTTTCAAATGGTTTCATATTTTTAGATTTATTTGCTCCAGTCTGGACCAGATGCCTGGCCATTCTGAAGATATTTATATGCTTGCAAGGCAGCCTTGGCTCCTTCGCCAGCAGAAATGACAACTTGTTTATAAGAAATTTGAGTGATGTCGCCAGCAGCAAATACGCCGGGAACATTTGTTTCACAATCCATGTTGACACTGATCTCGTGCATGTCGGTCAACTCCAGCAAATCTTTGACCCAGTCAGTTTTGGCTATGTGACCAATCTCGACAAAGACGCCGTCAACTTTTATTTCTTTTGTCTCACCTTTTTGATCATAAACCAAAGTATCTATCTTGGAGCCTCCTTTTATTTCTTTGGTGCTGGCTTCAAATAACACCTCGATCTTTGGATCACTACTAACGCGCTGCATCAAAACTTCTTCGCCCCTGAATTTATCTTGACGCACCAAAATATATACCTTCTCTACTATCTTACTCAGATACTCAGCGGCATCCATGGCGGAGTTTCCACCACCGACTACTGCCACTGTCTTTCCTTTATATAGAGGACCATCGCAAGTAGCACAGTAGGCTACTCCTCGTCCGGAAAATTCTTTTTCACCTGGCACATTGAGATTGCGCGGAGTAAGACCAAAGGCCATAATCACTGCGCGAGTTTCCAATTTTTGATTATCAGCGGTGTACAAAAAAAATCCACCATCCTTTTTTTCTACTTTGACAACTTCCGCTGTCAGTAGGCTGGTTCCGCTTTTTTCAGCCTGAGCCAACATTTTTTGACCTAGAGTTGGGCCATCAATTTCTTCGTAGCCAGGATAGTTTTCTATGCTGTTGGTCAGGGCCATTTGTCCACCAATGTCCATACTGACTATCAGTGTTTTCAAAGCTCGACGCGAAGCGTAGATGGCCGCACTCAAACCAGCTGGTCCCCCACCCACTATAACGACATCATACTTTGTGTCTGTCATAAAAAAATTATAATTGTTTGTTTATTTTTTCTAGCAAAACAGATTTGGATTGTACGCCAACCATTTCATCCACCACCTTGCCACCCTTAAAAATCTTGAGTGACGGTATGGACATTATCTCAAACTCTTGAGACTTACTTGGACTTTCTTCGACGTTCAACTTGGCAATTTTTACATTGCTTTTATCTTTTAGCTCTTCGGCTAATTGATCTACTATTGGTCCCTGCATCCTACAAGGAGTACACCAGGCAGCCCAAAAATCTACCAAGGCTACACCATCAAAATTTTTAATTTCTTGATCAAAGTTTTGATCATTTACTTCTAAGGCCATAATATTAAAATTACTTATTAACTTGTCTTAAATAATATTTCTATTAATTTGTTTAATTCTTTTTTCTTATCCTTGCTGTTTGATTGATAACAACCATTTACTTTGTCGGTGATCAGTAGGCGTGTCATAGAGTCCAGTGAGGCACGAGCTGCCATGACGACACGCACTATCTCTTCAACTTCTCTTTTTTCAGCATACATTTTTTCGATAGCTCGAATCTGTCCCTCAATACGATGGAGCTGTGAATTTATTTTTTGTGGATGACACACTTCTTTCTTCATATACCCTCTGGGGGTATATTATCACAAAATCATATCCCTGTCAAATATTGATATCCACAAATAAAAAGAGGGGATACCAGACGATGGTCGTCTAGTATCCCCCAAAAAACACCCCTGGTCTATGTCGACCCTAGTCCCAGCCAGCTGGCCAAGGATCCCGCGCCACATCCTCTCTCTTGTCAAACAAAACTCTATAGGAGGCGTATTGTGTGGCCAATACGGCCGCTGCCGATCTTTGCTCGCGCCAGATCACCACAATCTCATTGCCGGGCTCCAGCTTGTCCGGCAAAAAAAGACTCAGACCACGCTTGGTCGATTTTTTGGAAAATCTGAAACGCGTGGGCGAGCCAGATTCTCCAGTGATTGCTTGCAGATAGGCCATGCGTGGCAACATACGAGCCCCGTAGGCCAGATGAGGACACACAAAATATTTGGTAACCCCAAGGGGTATGATTATTTTAACGCCGGGCATCAGGATAAAGGGTGGGTTTTCGTCGATATGAATTCCCTGGTCCATGCTTTGACCTCCGACTGAGGGTGTTGTCAGGCGACGCTTCTCCGTATGCACCCGACCTAATTAATATAAACTAATTTTAAAAAAAACGTCAATATAGGAGCTATTTACACATAGATAAGTGATATATTGACAATATAATTATATTGTGATATAATATAATGTTTCTGGATTGCTTGGACAAACCAACCGGAGGTTCATTACATGAGCAAGGTACTCTACTTTCTCACCCAGTGCGCCATTGTCATTTTGCTTGGCATGGCCATTGTCTACACCTTCTACCGGGCCGATCATGTGCCCAACCCGGACACAGCCTTTCTCAAGACCCTAGCTTTTTGGGGAATCTGCGCCGCGTTCACCTTCGTCTTCTGGGCCTTCTTGGCCCTGATGAAGATCAAGAAACAGGGGATCCTCCTCTTCTGTGTTCTTGTGGGTGCAGCTATGTGCTGGCTCATCTATGGACTGATGTTCTAGATGATCCCGTGCTCAACCCAACAACAAACCCCGCGATATCGCCTATCGCGGGGTTTAAATTTTATATACAACCACACTATATAAATTATGATCATAAATAGGTTAATGAATAAAAATTTTATATTTCATATTACGTTGGCTAATATTAGCTAAAATATAATAATCCTCAAAGAAATGACCACTGTTTACTTTGTTGTATGTAACTTTAATATCAGTAACCACGCATAATAATGCCCCACCCGTCGCATAATCGATGTTGTTTTTTTACAGTGATAAAAAATTTACAAAAAACAAAAAAAATCGTCAAAATACGATTTCATAACAAATAACTTCCATAGTAGTGTAAACAAACTT
>CAYRIU010000028.1:0-10028 GCA_964424615.1 uncultured Gammaproteobacteria bacterium
TGGTTTTCTAGAGCGGCTTCTACTATTTTTTGACTGGAGCCAAATTGTTTTTGTAAAGGCCAAAAAAGCCGAGTCGATACCCTGGCTTGCCACAGCAGGTAAAAATAAAAATCGCCTTTCTTCATCTTGCTTCTATATTAATACAGGGTATAAATTTTGTAAAATTTTGTATTTTCTGCTATGATATTAAAACTTAAATAAAAACATATGCCTCGTGCCAAAAGTACTACTAAAAAAACAGAAACCAAGGAAATCCCAGAGATTATGGAGTTTGAAGATTTCGTAGCTCGCAAATCTAGTGGCTCCAAAAAGAAGAATTATTTTTGGGCCTATCTATTGTTGATTGTTTTGATTTTGGGCCTATCCGCTTTTTTGATGTTTGATAAAAAGCAAAAAAAGCCAGCACTAGAATCTCCTTACAAAATAGTTTATTTAGATAATAACATTGTCTACTATGCCAAAATTGCCAAAGAAGATGCGTTTAATATTTACCTTACTGATGTCTATTATATTGATACGCAAACTGTGGAAAAGCCAGCTGCCAAAGAAGGAGACAAGCCGACCACCGAAAGTGTAGAGGTGCTGAGGAAGAGGGATGCCTCTGGTTGGCTAGCAGTCAATCGTCAAAAAGTCTTTGGCTTCGAAGATCTGCCGACGGACTCAAAAGTCATAGAAATGATCAAAAGTTATAAATAGTTTCTCAAAAACACTCCCTCGTGGGAGTGTTTTTATTTATACACAACCATAAAGTAAGAAGTATCGCTTTACACTTTATGGTTTAGGCTATATAATAATATAGCCTTATGTCAAAACAGGGGACTGACAAAAAGTTTATAAAAATTGGCGAGTTGGCTCGCTTGCATTCGGTATTGCCTTCGACCATCAATTTTTATACTCGCGAAGGCATCTTGAAGCCCAGTGCTTTTAGTCAGGGTGGCTATCGACTATATGATCGCAAGCGAGCCACTGACACTTTGCAAAAGATAGATTATCTGCAAAGGAAAAAACGTCTGAGTATTCAGGAAATAAAAAAAGTATTATGACCTTCCTGTCCGACCCGTGCTTACGGGCAGGAGGGTTTTAATATATAAAATTATATGCGAAAAAAATTAGACAAAATTTTTACCAATCCCACCTATCAAAACAAGATCTATCGCTCCAAGCTGGGACATGCCAAAAAAAAGAAGGCCAGCTGGTGGCAGCAAATTTATTCTTTGTTTTTTTAGGTATTATTTTGGGGTTGCTTGTCTTAGTGATAAATTTGCCAAGATGGGTCATTTTGGTTAAAATTTCATTTATTGACTAATATTAATAAATATGGCTGATTTTAAGGATTTAGAAAAAGAAATAGCTGACTTTTGGGATAATAATCATATTTTCCAAAAAACCGTAGATCAACCCGCTAAAAAGGGTGACTATTTGTTTTATGATGGACCGCCATTTGCCACTGGCACCCCACATTACGGACACTTGGTTGCCTCTATCATAAAAGATGTTGTTCCACGCTATTATACTATGCAAGGCTATCGAGTGGAGCGTCGCTGGGGTTGGGATTGCCATGGTTTGCCTATCGAAAATATTGTTGAGAAAGAATTGGGTATAAAATCAAAAGCAGAAATATATAAACTAGGCGTTGATAAATTCAATGATACTTGTCGTTCAAAAGTATTGGCCTATGTTGAGGAGTGGGAAAAAACCATTAGACGCTTGGGTCGTTTTGTGGATATGGAACATTCATATCGTACTATGGATCCAGATTATATGGAGAGTATTTGGTGGGTATTCAAATCTCTTTATGATCAAGGACTCATTTATGAGGACTATAAGTCCATGCATATTTGTCCGCGTTGTGAGACCACTTTGTCACAGTATGAGGTAGCCGAAGGTTATGAAACTATAAAAGATTTGTCTCTGACTGCTGAGTTTGAATTAATTGATGAACCAGGGACATATCTTTTAGCTTGGACTACTACACCTTGGACTTTGATTGGCAACGTGGCTTTGGCTGTTGGTGCTGATATTGATTATGTTAAAGTAAATAGTGATGGCAAAAAATATATTTTAGCTAAAGAAAGATTTGAAGCCCTGAAAGATAAATTTAGTAATCCAGAAATAGTTGCAGAAATAAAAGGTCAAGATTTAGTTGGTAAAAAATATAGACCATTGTTTGACTATTATGCCAGTGATGAAAAATTAGCCCATCGGGAAAATGGTTGGCAAGTATATAGTGCTGATTTTGTCACTACAGGAGATGGTGTGGGTATCGTGCATATTGCTCCAGCCTTTGGTGAAGATGATATGAATCTGGGTAAAGAGAAAAATTTACCTTTTGTGCAACATGTAAATTATGATGGAACTATTAAAACAGAAGCTACAGATTTTTCTGGCCTGCATGTCAAACCAATTGAAGATGTCCAGGCTACCGATGTGGCCATCATAAAATATTTGGCTAACAAAGGACTGATTTTTGCTAAAGAAAAATATGAGCATAGCTATCCACATTGCTGGCGTTGCCATACACCACTGATCAACTATGCTACTTCTTCCTGGTTTGTCGGTGTGACCAAAATAAAAGATGATTTATTGAAATATGCCAAGGATATTAATTGGACACCAGAACATATAAAAAATGGTCGTTTTGGTAATTGGCTAGAAGGGGCTCGCGATTGGTCTATCTCTCGACAAAGATTTTGGGCCTCTGTCATCCCCATGTGGCAATGTGATAAGTGTAATGATAAAAAAGTTTTTGGCTCTATCAGTGAGCTTAAAAATGCTAGCGGTCAAGAATTAAATGATCTACATAAACATGTGGTAGATAAAATTACTTTTGCTTGTACCCGCCTTGACTCGGCGAGGCAGGAGTGTGGTGGCACCATGATCAGAATTCCAGATGTGCTCGATACTTGGTTTGATTCTGGCTCCATGCCTTTTGCTCAATTCCACTACCCATATGACAACAAAGATTCTTTTGATGAGAAATTTCCTGCTCAGTTTATTGCTGAGGGTATTGATCATACCAGAGCTTGGTTTTATTATCTCCATGTCATTTCGGGTGCTATTAAAAAACAGATTGCCTTCAAGAATGTGGTGGTGAATGGTATGGTGCTGGCAGAAGATGGCAAGAAAATGAGTAAGCATCTGCAGAATTATCCTGATCCGAATTTGATCATGGAAAAATATGGAGCCGATGCTTTACGTTTATATCTCTTATCATCATCAGTAATGTTGGCCGAAGATTTTTCTTTTACAGAAAAAGATTTGCAAGTTGTCTATCGTCGCTTCAATGGCTTATTACAAAATATTTTGAATTTTTATCTGATGTTTGCTGGTGAGAAAAGATCAGGCGATGAATTGCCAAAGAAACTCAATAATGATTTGGATAAATGGATAGTTAGTAAGTATCAAATTTTACTCAATGAAGTGACTGAAGCCATGAGTGAGTACAATCTCGTCAAAGCTACTCGTCCGATTTTTGATTTCGTTGATGTCCTATCTACCTGGTATTTGCGTCGCAGTCGTGATCGTTTCAAGGGTGATGATGAAGCAGATAGAGAGGCGGCTATTTTGACTTTGGGCTATATTTTGAAACAGCTAGCCAAAGTCATTGCTCCTTTTACACCATTTACAGCCGAGATTATTTTCAAAGAATTTGTAAACAAAGAAGAGTCGGTACATCTGCTCGCCTGGCCAAAGTATGAAAATAAGTTGGTTGATAAAAAAGTGTTAGAGCAAATGGAGTTGGTGCGTAAGATTGTGGAGACAAGTCATGCTTTGCGCTCCAAGGCTGGTATCAAGGTCAGACAGCCTTTGACAGTGGTGGCCATCGAGCACAAGTCAGGTTTGAAATCAGACTATAATGCTATAATTGCCGAAGAGCTAAATGTCGAAAGAGTTGATATTGTGGAAAAAATAGAAGCACAAAATGCTTGGGAAGTGGGAGAAGTTTTGGACTTCAAAGTTGCCTTAGATACCAATCTGACTCCAGAGCTCAAAGATAAAGGTGTGATCAGAGAAATAATTCGTAGTATCAATAATCTACGTAAAACTGCTGGCCTCCAACCAGCTGATAAACCAACTGAAGTTTATCAGACCACATCTCAATATTTGTCACAGTTAGTCAAAAAATATACTGATGAACTCATCACTGGCACCTCAGCCGGTTCTCTCGAAGAAATCACTACCGAGCCAACACACAAAGTTGATTTAGAGATAGAAGGCGCAAAAATTACTTTGGGTATAAAATAAATGTCATTCAAAACAGAGGCTTTTGTCCTACAAGCAAAAGACTGGCGTAAAGCTGACCGTCTTTATGAATTGTTTACTCCCCAAGAGGGAGTGATTCATGCTGTTTTGCGTTCGGCGGCCAAGCCCGGCAGTAAACTAGCTGGACATATGTTGCCTTTTAGCAAAGTGCGCGTGATGATTGGACGCGGCCGCATGGATCATCTAGCTGGCGCTGCCGTGATCAAAGACTATCACCATATCCGCACAGACTTGAAACTAATGTCATTGGCGGCCGCTGTTGTAGAGCTGCTACTCAAAGACAAAAGTAGTGAAAACAAACACCTAGAATACCTGCAAGTAGAAAAAATATTTGAGCTACTTGATGATCAGGGTATAAATTTTGAACAAAAGTTATTATTAGTCAGAGTTTTCTTGTGGAAATATTTGAGTATTGCTGGTTGGCAGCCAGAGCTTGATACTTGTTTATTTTGTAGGCAACAAATTGATGAAGCGCAAGCTGGTCAATACCTGCCTGGACGCGGTATAATATGTTTGAGTCATAGAGAAAATAGCTATCTGCCGATCAACGCTGAGCTTTTAGTTTTTTTGCGTTCCATAAATCATCTAAACTTTGAAGATTTTATAAAAATAAATATAAGTGATAAAACAAAAAAGGAATGGCTGAAAGTTTCGCAAGCTTTTTATCAAGCGGTTTTCGATCAGCCATCCCAAGCTTTAAAAATATTGCCATATGCCTAAAGTAAAAAAAGATCTTGACTCTTTACAGAGTTCATCCTTAAAAAGAATTAGCTATGAAAATCTAGCTATACGTAATAGTAAAAAAGTGCCAGCAGAATACAGAACATTGAAACAAGCCAAGCGTCGTGGGAGCGGTTGTCTGATATTTCTGTTTATTTTATTTTTTGCTTCGGCTGCTGGTTTTTATTATTTTAGTAGCCAACAGAAAACCCAGACCAAAAATAGCTTGGAGTTATCTGTCGAAAATCCGGTTGATATTATTTCTGGCGATCAGGCTACTTATTTAGTAAAATATAAAAATCTTGATAATATCGCCTTACAGAAAATGGAGCTGAGTGTCAAATGGCCAAATGGCTTCTATTACGATGAATCTAGCCAGGCACCACGTGACGATAGCGCTACTATTTGGGATTTACCAGATTTAGCGATTGGTCAAGAAGCTACTTTAGAAATAAAAGGTCAGCTAGTAGGCAATTTGGATGAAGTTTTGAAGGCAGTTTTTGTTTTGCAATATCAACCAGCCAATTTCAATTCAGATTTTAATAGTAAAGTAGAAGTAGAGACTAAAATTAAGGAAAGTAAAATTTCCTTGGCTATTGAGGGTGTAGAAAAAACCATAATAGGTAATAGTCAGGAATATAAGATAAAATATAAAAATTTAACCAAAGAAGATTTATCAAGTCTTTTGGATATTTTGTATCCAGATGATTTTACAATAGCTTCAGTCGAGCCTAAAAAAGACGGTGATTATTGGACTCTGGATCTAAAAGCGGAAGAAGAAAAAATTATCACTATCAAGGGATCGTTTGATGCTGATAGTAAACCTAGTCAATTGTTGGTAGTGGAAATTGGCAATAAAGTAAATGATAAATTCAGAAGATTAGCTCGAGCTGAAAAAAATATTGCGGTGATTAATCCAAATTTTTTAGTCAAATTACAGATAAATAATAAGTTAGAAAATCAGACTGTTAATTGGGGTGATGAGTTGAATTACCAATTAGAGTTGACCAACAATAGTGAGTCAGATTTGAGTGATGTCAAAATTTTTAGCCTCTTGGATGGTCAGGTGGTAGATTGGAATACTTTGGAAATAACTGATAATAATGGCCAAAGAGACAACAATACCATCGTCTGGGATAAGCAAAAAAATGCTGAGTTAGCGTTGTGGCCAAAAGGCTTGACCAAAACTTTTTCTTGGAAAGTCAAAGTAGTGGCCAAGCCAATAGCTGAAAGAATGTTGGATAATGTTATTAAGATAAATATTGAAGGTCTAGACAATTGGGAACAGGTGCAGCCAGCCGTGACTTTGACTGTGGGAGAAAATATAAAATTTAATTCTGGTATTTATTGGGAGCTAGCTGGACGTCGAGTAGGTAGTGGCGTCATTCCGCCAAAAGTTGGTGCGGAGACAGAATATTTAGTGATTTGGTCTTTGGTCTCTACTACTGGTAATTTCAACACTCTGCAAGCGGAGTCTAATTTGCCACCAGGAGTGGAGTTTGTGGCTACCACTGATGTACAAGAAGGTAGTTTTAGCTTTGATGAAGCGACTAGGGTTTTGAGCTGGGATATCACTAAGATGAAAGATGTGATATTACCTACTACTGCTTCATTTACTATCAAGATTTCACCTAAACTAATTGATCAAGGGCAAGCTATGACTTTGCTTAATCCCATTACAGTTACGGCCAAGGGTCTAGAGGAAGTAGTAGTACGCACCAAAACTATGAATACCTCTGATGTGGTAGCTGACTCTACCCAGTCAGTGGGCATTGTCCAATAATATGTTTGATTTATTAAAAAGTTCTAAAAAATCAAAAGCGCGTCTCGGTGTCTTGCGTACTGCCCATGGCGATGTGCAAACTCCTTTTTTTATGCCGATTGCCACCAAGGCCGCTATCAAGAGTTTAGAGATATCTGAGGTCAAAGAGCTGGGTGCTGAAATAATATTATCAAATACTTATCACAACTATTTGCGTCCAGGTTTAAATATTTTTAAAAAAACTGGTGGCTTGCATCAGTTTATGGATTGTGATTTGCCGATACTGACTGACTCGGGTGGCTATCAAGTTTTCAGTTTATCAAAGATGCGTCAGATCAAGGGTGATGATATCACTTTTACTTCTTATCTTGATGGTGCGAAACATGTTTTGAATCCTAAAAAAGTTATAGATATTCAGGTAGCTTTGGGCAGTGACATCATGATGGTTTTGGATGAGTGTGTTGGTTTACCAGCGGAGCGACAAGACATAGTCAATGCTCTGGTCAGAACGACTCGTTGGGCTGAGCAAGCTGTAAAATACAAAAAAAAGCTTGAGCAAAATAATAAAGCAGTCAGGAAACAGTTATTATTTGGCATAGTCCAAGGTGGTGATCAAAAAGATCTGCGTCAGCGCTCAGCTAAAGAAATTACCGATTTAGACTTTGATGGTTATGCTATCGGTGGTTTAGCCGTCGGCGAATCCAGTAAAATAATGTATGACATGGTAAAGTTTACGGCGCCTTTATTGCCAGAAAAAAAGCCCAGATATCTGATGGGCGTGGGTTATCCAGAAAATATTATTGCAGCAGTAAAGAGTGGCATTGATATGTTTGACTGCGTCATCCCGACTCGTGAAGCTCGGCATGGCAAGCTCTATGTCTGGACCAATGGTGACGTGACCAAGAAAAATTTTTATAAAACTATCAATTTAAATAACGCTAAATTTGCTAAAGATTTTTCCCCCATTAATAACACTATATTAAAAAATTATTCCAAAGCTTATTTACATCATTTATTCAAAACTCAAGAAACCTTGGCTCTCAAGTTAGCCACTATGAATAATGTATCTTTTTATTTGGAATTAATGCAGAAAATAAGAGTAGCCATAAAACAGGGGAAAATATAAGTTTATTTTGTAGCTCTCGTCGTATTGATCATTTTCTGGTATAATATTAGTAATTAAATAAAAGTATATGTTTAATAATAAATGTTCACATTGTACTATGAATAAAAAATGTCTTTGGCACAAGAAAAATTTCTTGGGGTTTAATTTGATTCAAATGGTCATTATTATTGCTATTTTGGCCGTCATAATCGGTACGGTCATGTACAATGAAGATCCAGAAAAAAGAATAGGTCGGAGCCGCGATGCTCAAAGAATAACCGAATTAGACGCTATCACAGCGGCTATAGCGAACTACGAGTTGGAATATCATGCCTTGCCATCAGATTTGTCTATAGCTACATTGGGCATTGGTGAAAAACGCGTACTTTGTAGTGCAGCCGCTCAGCTCAGCTGTGATGGTCAAACTAAAGATTGCGTGGTGGTCAGCGATCCAAATTTTCTTGGTAAATATTTACCAATCTTACCAGTTGATCCAGAAAAATCTGGCACTACGGACACCGGTTATTATATTACACGATCGTCAAATAATACTGGCCTAGTAGTAGGCGCTTGCAATACCTATGATACTAGTAGAGCTATGGAAAAAACAGCCAATGCTATTTTGCCTGCTTATGAGGCATCTGCTCCAGTACCTAGCTGTGGCAATGGTGTTTTGGATACCGGTGAGCTGTGTGATTATAATGCAGCCGGCACAACTTGTGGGTATAATACCGACTATTATACTCAAGGTGTAGTTTATGATGAAAATTTTTGTGATGCTCCAGTGGTAGGTTGTAGTTCTAGTTGTAATTCTTGCATGAATTCTTGCAGTATCGGTGCTGGTGGCAAAACATTTCCTTGCAATCCCGCTGAAGGAGAGTGTTAATAATTTTTCTTTTTAAATTTTTTGAAACCATACACATAGTGAGGATATTTTTTTATTTCAGTAAGATAAAAATTATAAACAGAAAAGCTTTTACATTGGTTGAGTTGATTATTACCATCATGGTCATGGCTGTTTTGGCTGCTGGTTTGTTGGTATCTAGTAAACCACAAAAAAGAATTGGTGAGGCCAATGATGCCAAAAGGAAAAATGATGCACAAGCTATTGAGCGAGCCATCAAGATTTTGGCTACGGATAATGGCGTTGTGCCAGATGAGCTAAAAAATCTAACAGAAAATCAAAATTTTGCCATAGTCAAAGCTGGTGGCACAGTTGATGGTACTTATTCTTGTACTGCCTTGGGTGCCAGTATTCAGAAAAAAGATATCTCCGCTTCTTTATTGAGCGTCATACCAGCCATGCCAATTGATCCAGATCTGACCAGTAGTAGCAATGAAACTGGTTATTATATTGTCAGGCGAGGTAGCTCCTATGATGTTGAGCCCTGTAATACTTATCGTCTAGCTGCTACTTCTGGCGATAGGCAAATGTGTGGTGATGGCTATTGTGGTACGACAGAGTCTTGTTCCAGTTGTTCGCTAGATTGTGGATCCTGCCCTCAGCAAGCCTATACAGCTGGACCGAATTTTCCTGGCACGGGAGCCAACGCCAATGATAATGGTGGCGCCTATGCTTGGACTAACGTCAGTAATATTTTGGCTGACGAAGGCTCGTACGCCACTTATCAGATGGCTGGTGATGTGACTTGGCAATATGATAATACAGCTAAACTTATAAAAGCTGATGGCACCTATGCCACAGAAAACAAGGCTTTGGCTGGAGCCTGGGCTAGCTCATGGACAGTTTATGATTATGGTGGTGATGGTTCTCTGTGGGGAGAAACTTGGACACCAGCCGATATCAATGACGCTGACTTTGGTTTTGCTTTGTCTGGTTGTGTGTTTGATTATGGTTGTAGTCAGACTTTGAAAGCTACCAATTTTGGTTTTAATATTCCTACTACTGCCACTATTACTGGTATCAAGGTTCAAGTGGAGAAATATGGTTATGGCAAAGTATCACCAGCTTCATGTTCTGGTCGTCTAGATTATGTCAAGATTACTATCTATTATAACAATTAATATCTACACCCGCCTTTGGCGGGTTTTTTGTTTGTTGGATAAAAAAATGTTATAATATAGTTAATGTCTAAGAATATACTAACACAAGCTAGCAAGCTATTAATCCTAGATTATATTGCGGAAATTTTTTATTTTCCAGTGTGGTGGTATGGT
>CAYRIU010000029.1:0-20204 GCA_964424615.1 uncultured Gammaproteobacteria bacterium
GCTCAGATGAGACAAAAGGAAAAGACGAAGCAATTGGTGAGCTATTCATATTGGTACTGATAGCTAGCTCGTCATTACCCAAAGGCAAAGTAGAATTAAAGCCCTGCTCAGCCTGCCACAAAGCTCTACGAGAATATATCAATTGTGTGCCTAATAGATTTTCGATGCGATCTGAAATCAAATCAAGCTCTGCCTTATCTTTGGCATAGAGAGTGATATAGAGAGCAAATTGAAAAAATTTTTCACTACCCTGGGATAGACTATCACGCAAACCTTCTATATCTCTCAAAGCTGTCTCGGCAATTGGATCACGTGGGGCACCCTTTTCTGCGTCAGCCATAATCTGTGCCTCCATCGTACCTACTTTATTTCTCAGCTGTTTCAAAACCAAGCGGATATTCATCGGATAAAAATACATGCCGATATCTAAAGTCAAACTCTCATTGATAATTGGTGCAAACCAACCAATAGTCACATAACGAGGATAGGTCACTACAAAAATCGAGCGTACAAAAATTTCATTGAGCTGTAAAAATGTACTCTCAACTTTCATAGCAGCCGGAGCAATGATATCACGCACAGAAACAATGCCTTCGCGTAAGACTTTTTCTGCTTCCAAAAGCTCTTTATCGGCCACTTGTTTTTGGGACTTGTTTACCTGAGCTTTGATAGCTGCAAAACGAGCCTCTCCCTCATCAGCAGCCTTGTCGGTGGCTGCTTCTTTTATTTGCTTGGCTTTAAACATTTGTCTCAATATTTAATTTATTTATATCCTCCAAAGGTTCTCTTTGAAATAAGCTAGGATTATAGCTATTATAATAAATCTCAATCAATTCTTGGGTCTTGAGACGCTCACTACGCAAACCCAAGCTACCCAAACCAGACTGGATGAAACTACAACGCTTGGCTAGCTGAGCGCTGAACTCATCAAATCTTTTCCTACTCAGACGCACTACTTTGGCAGAAGAAAAAACTGAAGCAAAGCGACTAGCAAACTTTCTACCCTTATCACTAATCGGGTTATAAGGGATAATGACATAGAATTTTTTACTCATTATTTTTTCCATGGTCAAAAGTTCTTGGACAAACTCGCGATAATCAGCAGTCTGCATACGCAATAATTCATTGGTCTGTTCTTTTTCTACTTTCTTTATACGATTGAGGTAGTCGTCTATATTCAGTGGTCTAGATTGAATCAAAACCTGCAAAGGATAATCCAGAGTATTTAAAAAACTCACATAACCAGAAATAATAGCTGACTGTTCGTCTTCTGACTTGAGATCAAAATTGATCGAAGACACCAAAAGCACACCACGAACTGTGCCGTCATTGAGCACTACCAAGTCATCACGAATTTCTGCAATATCCAAAAATCTTTGAGTAGAAGTGCCTGGTTTGTGACCAGCTAATTTTTTATTACGCATATTATTTTTTATTTATTTGTTTGTTTGGCAAATTATTCATCATATTGGCCTCGTTCTCTCCTCTATATACACCGCCCGTGTCAATGATCAGTGATAGTTCTGATAACTTACGATTGACTAGTGGTGGCTTTGGTGTATAAGTTTCTGACTGAACATTTTCATCTTTATTTTTGAATTCGGCAACTTTGATATACTCCTTTTTCCAAATACGAATTTTTGGCCTCTTCAAAGTCTGCACAAAATTGAGCAAAAACATATGAAAAGGAGCGCCGTTGATCTTGGCAAAGGCAAAAAGTATGACCAACAAAACTATAATAATCGTCTGTGTCAAAAACAAAGCAAAATCTGATAAACGATAACTCAAAAATATAAACAGAGCACCAACAATGACAATGGCAAATTGTCTCACGGTGATTGGACCCCAGATCCTATCTTCAGCGTCAATAAATTGTGGCACTATAAAACGATTTTGCATAAAACACTCACATTAAAAACGTAATAATTTATTCAAATCACTGATAGCCTGAAACTCCTCTATAGCCAAAGTTTCTTGGCCAGCTTGTGTCTGCTCGGCTATCATTTTGCCTACTTCCTGACCTTTGACCAAGCTACTAGCGCCCAAATCCAAATAAAGTTTATAGACTGGACTCTGACGCCAAGCTTTGATGCCTAAAGTTTTTTTGGTCACTGAATCTTTTTCCAAAATATTTATTTTCTGTAATATCTTATCAACTCTTTCAGTGGCTGTATTGCCATAACGCCTAAAAGTATGCAGACTGACATTGGCTAATTCTTCTACTGGACCAGTTAAAGTTTTTTTGGCCTTTTCTGGTGCGAGATTAGTTTTATTGATGACATCATTGACCAATGGCTTATCTACCTTGGGCATATCAAAACGCCTCACTTTTGGCAAAGATGGTGCATCGTGCACCTCTGATATTTGAGGAACTTCTTCAGCCTGGACACGCACTTTGATGGGCTGAGCCAACTCTACTGGCTTGGGAGCTGTAGATATTTCTGGTTTTTTGACCTCTGGTACAGCATTAGTGACTACTGTTGGAGTAAAATCATCTATGATTTTTGGTTTGGATTCTGGCACTGTGACTTTGGCCACTGGTGGCAAATCACTTTGCTTGACTACCAAACCACCTTCTACATCAATCCTTTCTTTGATACCCTTGAGGATTGATCCTATATGATCTACTACCTGGCCAGATAAATTATGACCATTGGATATCACCTTTTCCAATAAATACTCCCTAGTGATAGTATAATTTTTACGATTACGGAAAAAATCTAATAATAAATTGCTAAATATACTTTGATTGGCTGTATCCAAGATGAGATTATTTTTTTCTACAATTCTTTGGGCAATCTTTTCTATGCTGTATTTTTTACTATCATCAACCGGCAGATTTTGACGAAAATTCTCAATTTGTTCATGATCTTCTGGATGAAAAACAAAAATTGCTGGTTCTTTGGCTGGCTTATGACCATGCAAAAAATCAAAACTAGCATCAGCTGGTGCTGCATGTATAGTGGTCAAATCATGAGTAGGAGCTATTTCCAAAGCAGTATCAACTGGTAAGATACTAGCTGCTTCATCTGAGGTATTTTTTGTCTGGTGATAAGCTTTCAAATGCCCAGACAAATCTTTGACCAATAAATTATCAATCCAAAGATTGTTAGTGCTTGTTTGATTTGAAAAATCAGGCATTAGACTGTCATTTAGATGCATATATTATAACATATTTTAGACACTCAAGCCAATAATAAAAATCTCCCCAAATATATTATACTTGAGGAGATTTTTTTTATAAAAATTTATCTTTAAGCTCTTTCTACATACTCACCAGTTTCTGTATTGATGACCAGTGTATCGCCACTTTTTATAAATAGCGGAGTCTTGACTTCCAAACCAGTTTCCAAAGTCACTACTTTGGTCACAGCACCAGCACTATTGCCTTTGACTCCTTCCGGAGCAGAAACCACCTTGAGAGTGATCTTGGCTGGCAATGAGACAGCTACTGGCTTATCATTGAAAATCATCACATCAACTTCTTGACCTTCTTTCAAATACTGCTCTATACCGTTCAATTCTTTTTTGTTGAATTGAAATTGCTCAAAATCAGTAGAATCCATAAAGAAATAATCTTCACCCTGCACATAGAGATAGCTAGCTTTGCGATGTGAGGTGTCGGCAATTTCTACAGTATCAGAGCCGGAAAAAGATTTTTCCAAGGTGTTGCCACTGACCAAATTTTTTAACTTGGTTTTGACCACAGCTCCGCCTCTAGCTACTTTGATGTGCTGATTGGCAACAATCTGATATGGCTCACTATTGACCACGACTATTTTACCGACTTTTAAGTCACTTAAACTGCCCATAGTTTTAGCGAGAAACAAAAGGTAATAAAGCCATAAATCTAGCGCGCTTGATGCTCTGAGCTAGCTTACGTTGATGTTTGGAACAAACTCCATTTCTTCTTTTTGGTGTGATTTTACCATAAGAAGAAATGTATTTTTGAATTTGCTGCCAATCTTTGTAGTCAATCTCTATTTGATTATTGACACAAAAACTGCAGTGTTTATTAATTTGCTTACTATGCATAATATAATTAATTAAATTTTTTAAAATGGAATGTCCTCGATACTAATCTCCTCTTCGCTTGGCTCTGGTGCTGGCTGTACGCCCTCAGAAACACCACTGGAGTATCCGGACTGTCTGTCCATAGAGCGTGATGTGCCACCAGAAAAATCTTGATTACCAGCACGATCTAGCATGATCATATTTTCGGCAATAATCTCTGTGCGATAACGTTTGACACCGTTTGGATCGTCCCATGATCTAGTCTGCATACGACCCTCGATATAAACTTTGGCACCTTTTTTGAGATATTGATTGGTAATCTCAGCCAATCTGCGCCAAGCTACAATGTTGTGAAACTCGGCCTTTTCTTGGCGAGCGCCACTTTGATCTTTCCAGACAAAATTTGTAGCCACTGAAAAGCTAGTGACATTTTGACCACCTGGTGTAGATCGCATCTCTGGATCACGAACTACATTACCAATTATCATTGCTTTGTTGAGATTCATATATTTTATGATTAATCAACTTTTGGTTCTGTAGCCAATATCTCATCTAATTTTTTATCGATATCTTCCAAACTGATATCGTCTTTGGCTACTGGTTTGTCCTCTACTGGTCGACTATTGATCGATCTAGCTGGACGAGAAGTGGTAGATCTTTTTGGTTTTCTACTGACTTCCAATTTATTGACTTGTTGCCAGCGTAAAATGTCAGCATTGGTAGCTACTTTTTGACGCTTGACTATCAAGTGACGCAAAATATTGTTATTTAGCTTCAAGTCATGATCCAAAAGCTTTACAGCTTTTTGTTCGGATTCTGGAAAAGAAAACTCTAAATAAAAATAAAAACCGTGCTTTTGATTTTTGATAGGATAGGCCAACTTGCGTCTGCCACCAGAATAAAAATCATGCTCGATTTTAGCGTTAATCTTTTTGAGATAGCCCAAAACCTGCTCCTGGACATTGCTATGCTCTGTCTCAGGAACATTAGGATTGACTATCAAACCTAATTCGTAGTGCATATATGGATCTTAATTACCTTATCTTGTTGTTCAAGACAAGGGTCTTTAAAGGCATATAGACCTTTAAAACATGGTTAATTAAATACCCAAATTTAAAGTAATTTGGATTTGCCTACTTTACCATAATAAAAACCAAAAGTCAACCCTAAAATAGCGGCCCGCAAGGTCGGTTGCGACCTTGCGGGCCGACCCACTAGCATTGCTTAATATGCTATTATTTACTATTATTAAGCCATGTCAAAATATATACTTATCAATGGCCAATCACCTGATTTGGCCCAAGCTGAAATCTGGTCAATATACCACCACCAAGCCAAAAATATAGATTTTAGAGCTAATTTTACTATCATGGATATTGATCTTGACGCCCCAAGTATCCAAAAACAACTAGGCGGTACTATCAAGGTAGCTGAATACTTGACCAGCTTTGATAGTCTAAAGCAGATAGATGCTCAATGGTGGGCCAAAAATCTAGATATCAACACAGAGCACAAAGCAAATTTTGGTTTTAGTCTTTACAACAGCAACAGCAAAAAATATCTTCAAATAAAAAAAATAGCTCTGGGTGTCAAAAAAGAACTCAAGGCCCAAGGCTACAAAGCTCGTCTAGTCACCAGTCAAGGTCTAGACATGTCATCAGTGGTTGTCAAAACCAATCATCTGCTAAACAACGAGCTACTCATCATACATGATGGTGGTAAATACATTGTGGCTCTGACTAGAGCCGTACAAGATTTTGAAGACTATGCCGACAGAGACATGAATAGACCTGGCCGTGATGATCGATCTGGCATGCTACCACCCAAAGTAGCTAAAATGATGATCAATCTACTAGACCAAAAGAAAAAAGGTGTCTTGTTAGATCCTTTTTGTGGATCCGGCACTATCCTCCAAGAAGCAGTACTACTAGGCTACAAAAAAATATACGGCACTGACAACAGTCCTCAAGCTATAGCTGATACTCAAAAAAATATTACTTGGTTCCGTAAGCAATACAAATATGATTTTGAAGCCAAGCTCATACAAGTCAATGTCAAAGACCTCAATAACCACGTCAAAAAATCTGAAGTTGACTGCATAGTCAGCGAGCCATTTATGGGACCAGCCGCCGAAATCATCCGCAAAAATGATCTAGATTATTTTTATACCTTGAGCCAAGACTTGGCTGACCTCTATGCCAAGGCTTTCCAAGAGTTTGCCAAAATACTAAACATTGGTGCTAGAGTCATCTTTGTCTTTCCAATATTTAATGTCCGAGATAAAAAAATAGATTCTCTAGAATTGAGACGGATAGAAAAAATAGGATTCAAAAATATATCACTCCCTATCAAATATCAAACAACAAAAAACGGGCAAATAGTCTATCAACGCCCGGGTCAAAAAGTTGCTCGCCAGATCACTATCTGGGAAAAAATATAAATAATAAACTAAAATTATCAATTATCTAACCAAGATAATTGATTTTTTAATACCTGCAAATTGCGCCACTTGAGCTGACCATCTTGCTGATCTAGATATGTCACCTGCCCTGACTGAGCCCATTGGCTAGTGAGATAAAAAGCTGCCACAGCTGATTCACTGTCAGACATACGCAGCTTGTCTACCAAAATCAATTCTAAAAATAAACGCCTAGATAATAATTTGTCTTGATTGCTAGCAAACCACAGACTGACAGCTGAACCATAACGTACGCCAATAAATCTTTTCAAAATACTAATAAAACGGGTATCTTCGCTGATCAAATTATCCAAAGCTTTGCGAGTGACTAATACTTTCAAACAGCTCAAAACTTTCTCTTTGTCACTCATAGCTACAGCATTCCACAAAATATCTCTGACTTTATAAAGATCATCTTTGGCCTCGGACATGATAAAATTTTCTGGTAACAAGAGCTGATCTAGCTTACTAATATTGCTCTGCAAATCCATGATAGACCTCTCTATATCTATGACCTTGCTAGTCTCCTCTTTTTTTTCTTGATGAAGCTCAGCTTGCAAGACTCCATCTTGATTAACTATATCTATCGGCAACTTATCATCATAAGACAATAGAAAACAACGCAGTGATTCACGCTCTACATCTGATAAACTAGAAGCATTGGGACTCTTGGATAAATATTGAGCACGCTGGAGAGAGTTGTGATAGCCGGCACCCAAATAGTGTATATAATCTTTGATCCAATTATCTAAACTAGGCATGACTAGATGCCCCTCTGGATTGACAATCTTCTTAGCTGAAACACGCAAATCAGCAAAGTCATCATAGTCAGCCATAAATTGAGCTACACTACCATGAGCAGAAGAGGGAAAGGTCTTTTTTTGTAAAGTCAAACTACTAAGATGCTGGGCTTTTGGCACTTTGCCACCTAGACGCAAAATCAGACGATCAACATTACCCAAGTAGTCTTGGATGGGCCATAATAAACCAGTAGCAATTTCTAAAGCTATGGCACGGAGATCACGCTTATCAGCAGAATCCATCTCTTCTAATCTTGTAGGTAAATCTAAAACAGAAATTTTTTTCTGAAATACTCCATCTTCCAACTCCAATATAAACATTTTTTGTAAGGGATTAAGAAAAAAATCTTCTCCTAATTTCTTATTAAAATCAATAACAGCAGGAGACCAAATATAGTCCTGAATTTCTTCTGGCAACAATTGTATTTCTTCTGGCTTCATTTATTAAACCACATCATTAATCATAGCTAATTTTGCTGGATCAGCCACAATGAAAGGATGGACTTTCATTGCCCTCAACTGCGGTCCATCTAACTTACCTAATTGTCCTTTATTTAAACCTAAAATATATGTTGCAAAATGATCGGGGTTTGCAAAAACTAAATGAGCATGACTTGGAATTTGATTGGCTATTTGCACGTCTGAACGGCCAGCACCCCGCTGTGTTGCAATGTAACTAAGGACATCTGCATCAGATACAAAATGCATTGTTTGACTATTATTAAGCACTGATTCTACGTTGCCGTTAAGTGTACGATTTCTAGCAATCATCTCTCTTCTAGAAACATTTGGACCACCTGGAACATAGGGCGCCGGTGCTGCGTGGACTGTAGCTGGAGCACGCAATATTTCTGTAAATTGGGTATCACTAGCTCTACCAGTAACGTCATCATAAAATCTAGTATTACCATGGGCCTCGTCTCTATTTATTCTGGCCATTTGACCACCAGTGGCCGATTGCAAATAACTGGTCATAAATCTCTCAGCTTGCACATTTTGATCAGCAGCTGCTAAAGGAGCGCCGGCTGCATTGTTTATGGCCATGGTACCATTACGCAAAGCTTGATAATCAGCTACAACACTATGCGTAGCTGCACCAATAGCATTACCATTCCTATCAGTTGTAGCCACCCTGTCAACCATACCTGTTCTATTGTTGGCAAATTTACCCTGTAATAACTGCACCTTGCCGAGAGCTGAATTTCTATCACCAAAATTTGCACCATTCTGACCAACTAATTGATGTTTATACTCCTCCAATTCACGCATTAGAGAATCTCGTCTCTGATCGTTCATGGCATCTAAAACTTCTGTCAACTCTTTTTCACTCAATTCTAACAATGACTGCAAAGCTCCAACATCGTGCTGAACTATACCAGAGAAATCAATACTAGACAAAGATTTGTGTCCCTGCTCACTAATCTGCTCACGAATACTTTCCGCATTATGAGCTAGGCCACTTCTTCTGCGAAGTGTTTGTAAAGATTCATTATCACCACTTCTCGTAAATGATTGCTCCATCTCTCTATAACGTTGGGCCTTCATCTGATTAACTTCCTCTTGACTAATATCTTCCGCGTTTCTCTTATTATATACCTGTAATCTTTGGGCTTCTGTCATAGTAGCTGGATCAATATCAGCTGTAGCTAAACCTCTCCTGAGTCTAGTCTTGTGAAGTAAATTCTGACCCTCTCTAGAGCCTGGCATAAAAGGCACATTGCCATAAGACCTGTAGTATTGTTCAGCCTGCTCTGGTGTCATACCTTCTGCGCCTCTAGCTACATATCTTTCCTTTCTCTGTCTTCTAGCATTTTCTTGAGCTACTTGACGCATGCCAAATCTTTCCATACCACCGACATGTAAAGCCGCTCCCACACGAGATGTGGTCTGCCCAGCTAAGCCCCTAGCTTGCCCAGCAACGCCTCTCAAGCCACCTTCGCCACTAGTGCCACGCAAAGCCAAGGCTCCAGCACCAGCTGCAGCCCCAATGGTCGCTCCCCGACCAATACGACTACCCCATCTTTGTAGATTATTAGAAGCGCCACGTGCCACAGAAGCACCAGCCACCTTAGAATCAGCGGCAAATTTCAAGCCAGCCATAAGCAATGAAATGGCAATCACGAAATTTAACATATTAGACTGCGTGACAGCTTGACTCACATTAGTGGTAAAACTTTGATCTGGATCATATTCAGAACCATATGTTTCACTGTTTACACCATCTGGACTATTAAACTGCGTAGAAATATTACCTTGGCCAACAATACTAAAAGCTAACCACATAAAAAAAGCTAAGGCCGGACCAAGGGTCAAATTTTTGGATAATTCACCTTCCCATTGATTATAGAGATAATTCATCTTGGGAAAAGCACGAGCCAAAAAAGCCAGTGGCGACAAAATAACCATAATCCATAAACCAATAACACGCATCACAAACATAATCAATATCACGCCAAAAATTACAGTAGTAATGATCATCATAATACCACCTAATATCATGGCCATAAGATAAGAAGTAGAAGTATACTGATCAGTAGACACGTCATTATTAAGCTGTTTACTCTCTCTTAATTTCATAATATTTTGCAAACCAAGAGACACTACAATATTTCCCGATAAACTATAAATAACTGGCGCCAAAAATGTTAGTGTCACGATCTGTGAAAAATCAATCAAAAGAGCCACGATAGACTTACTAAAATTAACTAGAATAGCCATCAATAATAACTTTGACAACATCTGCCTATAGCCATATCCCTGCACCTGTAAAATAGTGCCAAAAGCCATCAGCAACAATATCAAGATAAAAAACATATTAGCCAAATCTCGTATAGTCCCCCAAGCATCTTGAACTTGCGGTTGGGTAGTAAAGTTATTATATGTACCGACACGTGTAAACAGCTGAATCTCTTTCAATAAAACAATACTAGGCAATCTGATAGTGAACCACCAGACAATAAGTCCTAATTTATCTGCCAACCAATCTCTAGTAGCATCTGCTGCTGCACCTATACCGGGCACACCATCTCCTGTATTGCCAGTAGCCTGATTAACCTGCACTCTTGTTTCAGCGGCACTCTGAGCCAAGGTAAATTGTGGTACAAAAGTAACAAAAGTAAAACTGGCAAGCAATATCATCAGTAGATACTTTGGTTTTTTAAATAAATTCATAAATATATTATTTACTCTAGTAATATTATTAATCTTTGTAGACTACTATCCAAGCATCAAAATCTTCACTGCTCTGATAATTTGTTCCAGTGGTATACCAGTGATCTTGGACTGTGACTGTTGGTTTGTAGCAAGAAGCCTCTACACCAGGATCGACAATACCAGCTACACAGCCGACACTTGGATCATACTGATAGTCATGATAAAAAGTCTTATAAGCCTCACGACAAGCTCTATCTGTACCACCAAAACCCTGCTTGGTAGTAGCAGCTTGACCAGGCATAGCTGTATCAGGATTGCAATCTGGAATATTGTTTTTATATTTACCTGGAGCTGAGGTGTCATTACTCGCGTCACCCCAGTCAATAGCTATATTTTTGATCGGCATGTGATCTGGGTGAGCATAATAATAAAACTTAATCGAAGCAAACAAAGACTTGTGCCCATAGACGTTATCCGATCTTAAATCATTGATAGTGATACCTTCGGTCACACCATTGGCACTGGTATCACGACAAACATCATTGCCACAAACCTGCAAAATCACTGGATCAAAATCAGCGCCAGCCTGAGTATTTTGATTAGTGGCTGCCCCAGTGTAGATATTAGCTGTCTCATCGGGCACATAGCTAATTGTAGTCGGATCCCACTTCAAGTTATAAACTCTATAAAATATATAAGCTAACTGCTGTTTGGCCATTGTCTGACCTGCTGACAAACTAGTCGTACTAGAGGCATAAAAAGTCACTGCTGATAATGGAGAAAATACTGTGGCATTGACTGGGACGCGGACATTGACTACATCGTTGGCCAAAAAGCCCAACGCTGAACCAAAATGCGAGAACTTCACATTCTCCCCCGTAATACCGCTATAGTATACGTTGGCATTTTGAATAAATGTAGATTTGTAATAATAAGATAGCCAGGTGTTAGGTGTTGGATAATTATTGCGTCCAGCATCACCGCTGCCAGTCTCATTTCTCCACCAGATATCAGTCCTGACCCAAGACTTGTCACCATTGGGGTCTAGCTGAGTCACTATCTGGCACTGTTGATAACAGCCAGCGCCAGTACAAGTAGAACCGAGACTCATGTAAGCAAATCGTGTACTACAATAATTATTATGAGTAATAGGTGACAGAGGGCATAAACTCACATCGCTCATACCTTTTTCTGTGGTACAGCTACTAGTAGCTGGCTCTGCCGATTCTAGACAACCATAAGAACCGGTAGTTTCAACATAGAAATCATAGCTGTTAATTCTTTGAATAGTAGTATTGCCAATGGCTGCCTGGATCAAGGCATTACTAATACCATTCTTACGCGTCAAACCATAAATACTAGTAAAGCCAGCATCTATATCTATTGGCTGTCTAGAGAATAAATAAGCCAAACAACCGCCAATTGATTTTACATCTTTGATACCACTATCTGAAACACGGGTGCCATATCTAATCTGACCATAATCTGGACACCATATCAAACCATCAGCATGAGTAGAGCCAGCATCATGAACACTTTCTACGCATTGTACAAATTTACAACTATAATCATTAATAGCACAGCCCGTCCTTGGTGTAATAGAAGTATATGCTGTGTCAGCTGCCAAACATACCTGCCCCTTCTGTGCTCCTGATACCAGAGTATCACTACAATTCATGGCACAATTACCATAAACTATAGGACGTAAATAATAATTGTAAGACAATGGATTGCAATAACGAGGAAGTACTGAGTGCCAAGTTTTATTGGCATCGCATTGTACGCCCTGGTCACAATCATTTGGCGTATCATCGGGTCCAGTATTCCCACCAGCATCATCATCATAACAAGCAGTGGTATTTGTTGGGTCACTAGGGGCTAACTCCAACCTATCCCCAATCCAAATACGAGCATCGGCTGTTTCTTTGAACTGAGAATTAACATCTTCATCAAGGTAAAACACAGCAATTTCCTCGCCCGTCGGCGGTACAAAAACTTTGCTTAAAATATTAAAAGTAGTGACTGGCACCTGATTGGTATTAGTATTGGTTGGTAATACAAAATCATTAGCTGTAAACCTTGATTCTGCATAACTCACACTAAGATTATTTTCTAGCCCATTTTTTTCTATTCTATCCAAACCAATACCATTGGGAAAGCCGTTGTTTGTAGGGTAGTCATCTACTGTGCCATCAGATGGTACGAAAGTATAAGCCTCGTCCTTCAAAAACCCATAAGATACTACCGAGCTACTACTAGACAAATTAGCAGCATTGATCTTGGAGCCAGCTGGTACCTGAGCCAGGGCATTACACTCCCCTGGAGCACTAGGTGAGCTAGCAAGACAATACACTCTTTCATTGTAAGTGACGAATGAACTAGTCACCGCACAAAACAAGGCATCACGACCAGCGGCTTCATAGTATCCAGCCTCTCGATAATTATCAAAGAGAGAGCTGGCACCAGTGATCTGATCTGCTGGATACCATTGATTACAATAATTTGTGCCATTGGTATCGTTGACTATTTTTGTACCATAATCATATTCTAGACAGATACCCGGCCAATTAGAGATAGTCTCAGCTTTTACTTTTTTGTCACAAACACCATCGCTACGAGAGCTACCATCTGTATTATAGGTATCGCATAGATTGTTGTGAGCAAGACCAGCACTATCCACACAATCAATATCTCCATCTGTATTGCCAGAGCTACAAATACCATTTGGACTTGGTAAGTTAGTAGGATAATAACGCACCGCACCACCACCACCATAAGTAATTTTGATATAAGTAGTTTCGCAACCATTGGGCGTCGGGATGATAGGATCTGTTTGATCAACTTCGCACATATTGGCACCAGCATAGGCCTGCATTCTATCCAGGCGTCCCTGATCTGGTGAAATAGAGCTAGGATATGGTGAGTCAATCTGAGCATAGCCTCTAGTTTCTATTTTAAAATCATTTTTACCACCAGTCACTGGACTCACTAAACAACGATTGTTGTAGCATACGCCAGTAAACTGATCGCCACCCAAAGTCACACTACAAGAAGACCCAGAACATGAAGAGCCACTATCATAGACTAGCTGTGGATTTGGAGCACTAACTGTCCCAATATCAACCACTGTCAAAGCAGGCATAGGCAACATGTTTGGTATAGAGTACCCAGTATAGTCATCATCACCAAATTGAATCTTATCATTGGCGCCAGTAGCTCTGCTTTGATAATTATTCAAAGTCAAAGCTTGGGTATCGCCTGTCGGCAACCACTCAGCACACTTGGTAATATTATTTGTACTATCATATTTAGTACAAATACCCATATCAGAGCACACTACCTTATATCTATTATTATCTTTGTCCCAAACCACAGAAGATGAGCGACAAGCCAACCACTCACCACATTGACGATCCTTGGTGACTTTCACCAACACATTAGAATCTAAATTACAATTGGTATCAGTTGCTGGATTACAGGTGACAGGACTGACTGGCGTACTCTGAGCCAAATTGAGAGCATAGCTCTGTGCACTGTCATAATTTACATTCAAAATACTATGATCAGCATTCCAATTGTTTGCGTCTTTGAACAAGACGCAACCATTGTTTTTATTGACCTGACCATTACAGCTAGATTTGTCTATCTTGTCGTTGTTGTAATAATAATAAGCCTGACAATTTGGTGCTTTGTATGTACCACCAGCTGCACGACACTCTCGCTCATTGGCAATGTCAGCACAATCAGCTGCTACTGTACAACCAGAACAAGTGCCAACAATATCACAAGATGCTGGATCACTAGGATCATAAAAAGCTGTACACAAATTTTTATCAGCCGGACAACTAGCTACCTTGGAACCCAAGGCATAATCCTCTTCATCATAAGCGTTGTTGGTATCCAAGCAACCTAGTGGCAAAGGATCTTTGAGATTGGCTGTCTTGAACCAACCAGTCACTACATGACTACCGACCATGACATTGCTTTGATAGGTGCAGGTATCAAGGCCAGGGTCTTTGAAATAATAAGCTCCCTTATCTGAGGCATATTCTTCGCAACCCAAGTCAGCATTCATACATAGAGAGTTAGAATACTGATCAGGGTTATTGATCTTATAAACTGTTGGCAAATAACTAGGATTTGTCCTATCTGGTAGGCCCAAAGCCTGGCAACCCTTGTAAGTAGCTGAACAATATTTCCTATTGTCTGGCACTAGATAAGTGACGCTATCTGCTGGCACAGTCAAACTAGATACATCACCAGCGTGGAATGTCTCAGCAAAAGGATTGGAAGAATTATGAGTATCAATAGCTGCCATACAGCCAATAGCCTCTACCCTACACATACTAGTAAAGGAACGCAAATTATATGAATTTCTATTGGTATCAGTATATGTTTGACAACCCAGATGATAGCCAGTATATGGTGTGTCACAAGAAATTGGTGTCTGCCAAGAATTACGGATAGCATAAATATTGCTAGCCACTTCTTTCAATATCACATTATCAAGGAAAACATCCAGTGGATCGCCGGCGGCATTCTTGAGACCAACAAATTGTAAATTAACATTATTTAAATTTAAATTAGCCAACTGAGCAGTAGATAAATCTAAAGTATAAGTCACAGTGTAGTACTGCCAATTATTAGCTGCAATATTTATCAAAGAACTATCTGTAGTAGTACTAATACGCACGGGCAGTGACCCAGATGTATTATTAGGAATATCAAAATTCCAATAAGCACTACTCATAGACGAAGATGATTTCATCCACCAAGATAATTGATATTGTTTTTTATTTTGTATGGCACCGATAGGCACAGCCGCAGCTGCAGCTGGCAGGGTTCGACTAGTAATTTTCAATGAATGCCCATTATTCTCTAATGACTCACTAGACAAGGTCATATCAGATACAATTCCTAACCAAGGTGCATAAGAAGTGCGTTCAAAATCATCACTAAAAATATTACGGACATTATTAGCTGTATTACCATAGTAGGCGCGACAGCCATTTTGAGCGGCAGTACAGCGAGTACTCTGCGATGGTGTAGCTCTATAAAGGGTAGAATTGATAGTACGACGATAATCATGACAATCATCGGTAGCAAATACTACTTTGTCCTGCAAACGATAAAAACTATTACCAGATGCATCAAAAAATTGACGACAATTGGCATTGATACTAGGATCATCTAAGACACTAGGAGTTTCTGGGCCGCAAGCAGCTATGGTAGCCACTGTATCACTACAGGTGCTGGCTCCTGGCAAAATATTTGTACAAGGTGCCGCGACTGTAGCTGAAGCCGAAACATTGCTTGGCAAAGCTTTCCAAGCTCTGATCTGATAACCAGCAACATCTGTACCCTCCCAAGTGATATAGTCTGTCCCCTGATCAGCACTGACACATTGTCTCAAGTAGGTATAATATTCTTTTCCTTCTCCGCCTTGTGCTACAGCATCAAGATTGGTAAATTCTTCACAACCCACAACCGCAGCTGAACAACTCTGGGCTGTCTTGGGTATAAAATTATAATAACTGTGCTCAGCATTAGCATCTTCTATCAAATCAAAATTATCCGGAGCCTCAGCAAAAGTAGCATAGCCTACACACTCACTAGGACAGAGATCACTCTGTGAGATGACAGCTGGAATCATAGGATCACCATTTGATGGAGTATATCCCTGACAACCCACTTCATCCTGAGTACACATAAAACGACTACCGCCGATAGTTATTTTACTACCAGTACCATAGTCACTATAAGACGAAGCTCCTTTGTCTAGACTGCTGACGATTTCTAATTTTAGATTATCAAACCAAATCAAACCAGTCGGAGATTCGGATCCTGACAAAAGATTCAACAAAGCACCATAGGTAAACTGATTGGTAGTAAAGGTACAACTTGATCTCTGCATAGTTTCACCGTCTGGCTGAAATTGCAGATCAGCATCTCTAGCGCTATGAGGAAATACACAATTACCCGACCAAGTCCCTGCCTCGCTCAAAGCCCTAGCTTGATTAGGAGAACTGACAGAATCAGTACAATCACCTGTTTTGTCACACAACAACATAGAAACTCGAGCTGTACTCTTGATAGTGTAGCCAGCATATTGTGCTGCATCCACTGACAAAGTGTAGGTAGTGTTTGGTAGCAAATATACTTTTTGCTGGAATCTTTCAGCCTCTGCATTGTGAGCTGTGGCATTATCATAAGTATAGCCATTAGCTATACGTCCACTGGTTCTATCATATTCCGCTCCATTGCTTGGAGTGACTGAGTCTGCACGAAACCATCCTGCAGGAAAATTATTATCACTAGCCAAAGGTGTGCTAAAGCTACCATTGGCTACCAAATTTGTACCCGTATCTGCAGCCATGACTATATATTCTGAGCAGCCAGCCATATCGGCTGGACAAGAGGCAGCTTTGTTGTTTAAAAACAAATCATTATCATCGGTAGCTATGTCTTGCAAGACCCAATTGCCATCATTGTTTTGCTCCTGAGAATAGCGCTTGCAACCCACCTGACCACTAGAGCAATAATCCAGTGATTGCTCTAGATAAGAAGCGCTACCCTGCACATCATTTTGGAAAGTCAAACAGCCAGCATAAATATCACCATTCTTACACTCATCACCAGTAAAACGCCAAATATTTTCTGACTTCGTGCAATATCCATACTCACCAGCTATACAGTTGCCATTAGCATCTTCACGTAAACAAGTCTTGATGTCAGCACAATATTGTTGGCGATCACTAGTGTCTGGTGATGATAAAATAGGAGAATAAACATAAGCATTACAAGAAGCAGCTGGAGCCTTTAAAATCCAATATGGATCTACCAAATGATAAAAAGGATTATGTCCAGTGGCACTATCCACTGGGAATTTACATTTTCCAGTACCCTCTTCAAAACAATCAACAGCCTGCTGGATGGTCACTGGTGTAGCTAGTGGACTTTGCAAAGCAGCCAACTCCCAACCTACTGGTATGACATTAGCTTTTCTTAATTTTACTAAATTGCTATAGCACAAAGCATCTTTGTAGCATTCTTTGTTAGCATTGCGCAGACTATCGTCCATGCCTATGAGAGGCAAACTACTATTGATCAAACCCTTGTCTATAGCATCCTGCAAAGTAGTGCGGCTACTGATAGCCTGCAAAAAATCTGAAGAGACCACACAATTATCAGGAGTGCGAAATTTAGGATCTTCTGGACAAACGGCAAACTCTTCAAAAATATTATAAGATTCCAAAATATTTGGTTCTATTTTTTGAAAATTCGTTACCAAACCAGACGCACCACTACTTTTATCAACATTAGCACCCCCTCTGAGCTGAGCCAAAAGATTATCACGTAAATTTGAATTAGATGATTTAAAACCAAAAAGATTAGAACAATCGCCACCCAACAAAGAACAAGTGCCTTCATGAAGCCATTTGTTCATTAATTTAGAAGTAAAAGTATTTACAAAAATATTACCAGCTGTCTTCATGATCTGACCTATGACTCCTACCTCTTTAGCTAAAGCGCTATCACCAATTTTTTGCGCTTCAGTTTGAGCCACAACATTAAAAGTAGCATTCTTAAAAGCCTGAATATCAGTACAACTTGTTTTGATATCTTCAGTAATTGCTGTTTTATTATCCAAGTAACCTTGACATTTCTGAGTCAAGGCTTCTTTAGCTTTGACAGCATCAATCTCTGCTTGACGAGCAGCTTCACTTAGCTTACCAATGACACCCAAATCCGTCTGCTCCAATGAAAAACCATTAGCAAAAAAATCATCTAAATTTTTACTACCACCTCTAGTGTCAAGCTGTATTTTTATCAAATCAGCTGTAAAGTTGTCACCAAACTTGGCCCACTCTTTTTGTACCTTGACCCAATCGCAAGTCGGCTTTGGTGGAGCCTTGCTATCAATCAAAGACATAGTAGCGACCAACTTCACAGATAAAGATGGATCGCAAAGATTAAAACCCAAATCTTCAAAACTATTTTTACTGATTTGTCCTATGAATTCACCCAAAGCTGCATTTTTGGCAGTCTGCAAGCTCTTGGTAAAACTTTCTCTTTCAAACAAAGGAGTCTTACCAGGTCCACCAGTAGCTATATTATTAGCCAGATCAAAGGCTAATTTATTCATAAAAGTAGATAGAGTCTGATTAACCAGCTGAGTAGTCAGAGCAGCTGTAGCCTTATCTAGAGTTCTCTGTATTTTCGTCCAAATATTAGTCTTGGTTTCTGGTATACTACTGATAATATTAGCCATGATTGGCCCTGCGAACTGAGCTCTAGCTGGTAAAGCAGTCCAAGTCACTAAAGTGGCAAATAATAAACCAATGACGGCTAAGATAGTTTTTTTGTAACTCGACATAGAGTTATTTTATATTTATCCTGTTAAATAGAATTAAAGCTCAGCTTTAATTCTAAATTTATTTTATTAATATATATTATTTTCATAAAATTATTGTTTATTATTGTCTTGTCAAATATGTGATATAAAAAATAAATTTATTTAACAGGATAAATTATTTATTTAATAGATTATCCCTGAATTGGATCAATTCTTGGGTGGTCATTTTGTTGATAGCTGCCTGATCGGCACCTGGCTGAACTAGCAGAAATTTCCTGATCTGTTCTGGCGTAGTGCTACTGGTCCATGATTCCACTGGTATGATATCGCTATCAGATATAGCTGCAAAAATCTCCATCAAATCTGCATCACTGAGCTTACTCAAATCTTCCTTGCTCATGCCATTGTCCAGCAAAAACTGCCTAAATTCATTGAGTGCTGCTGTCTGTAAGGTCAGATCAGTATTCAGCGAACTATCCTGCAATATGTCTGACAATTTATTTTCTGGAGTGATCAAAGATAATAGGCTGCAATCCTCTCCCTTGGGACACAGAGGATCCTGACCCTGACTAGTCTCATCAAAATCAGAAACGCCATCACTATCAGTGTCCTCCAAAAAAATACTAGTCTTGGTTTGATAGAGCTCGGTAAAATCTGACAGACCATCGTGATCAGTATCTTTGTTTTTGAGATCCTCTAGTGAGACTTCTACTGGCTGATTGGCATCCAATTCTTTTTGGATAAAATCAGGAATATTGTAGCCGACACTTTTGCCAATAGATTTGTACCAATAATTGCCCAAAAACAAAAATAATGCCACAGCCACCAAAGCCATGAGGAAAATCAAACCTTTTTTTGGACGAGATCTAGCAAAATAATGCTCCTCTGAACTGTTGATCAAATCATTGAGATCAACATTTTCATCAGTATCAATTCTATAAAAATTTTTAGCCATTTATCTGCCTTTAAGTTTTTATAATTATAACATAAAATACGAAAAAAACCAAAATAAAAAAGCCACTTGTCAACAAGTGCTTTTAAGCAACAAGAATCACCACATCTAATACAAAGATTTGGCTAAATCAATCCAATCTTTTGCCTGTAAATTTTCAGCTCTGATATTTTCATCTAGCTGATTTTTGTGAAAAGCGGCCAAAAGAGTATTTTTATCTAGCTGAGGATCGCTCAAAAGATTATTCAGTAATTTTTTTCTTTTTTTGGCATATCCACGCTTGATGAGTTGCCAAGTTTTTTTCTCGTCAACTGGATAAGACCACTTTTTGATATCAAATATATGAATCACCGCTGAATCAACTTTTGGTGCTGGCCAAAAACTCTGCTTGGGAACTAATCTTAGCATCTCTACTTGGGCATAAAGTTTGACTGCCAATGACATTAAGCTCATTTTATGATCTTTGGCTTC
>CAYRIU010000030.1:0-4927 GCA_964424615.1 uncultured Gammaproteobacteria bacterium
CCAGCCTACGACATCCTTAGCCTATCGAAGTATGTAGCTAGTTACCTTGCTCGAACCGGCTACCTTTTCCTTTGCAAGTAAACGTTCTATCCAACTTAACTACACTCGCTCGATTTAACTTACATATTATATAATAAAATGATAAAAAGTCAATACATTTTACCCTTGTCTAAACCAGTATAAATGGTATGATAAAATATATAAAATAACTCAAAAAATGGCTGAAAAACAAAAAAAATTAGTAGTAATTGACTCCAATGCCCTGATGCACAGGGCTTTGCATGCCATACCACCACTATCTACCAAAAGTGGCCTCATGGTCAATGCTGTCTATGGCTTTACTACTCTATTATTAAAAATAATCAAAGAAGTGCAACCAGACTATCTTTTGGCTGCCTTTGATCTAGCTGGCAAAACTTTTCGACACGAAGAATACACCGAATACAAGGCCCAGAGAGTCAAGCAAGCTGACGAATTTTATAACCAAATTCCCCTAACTCAAGAAGTTTTAAAGGCTTTTAATATACCAGTCATTACCAAGGCTGGATTTGAGGCTGATGATGTCATCGGCACTATAGCGGCCACTACTTACAATAAATATAAAAATATCAAGACTATCATTATTACTGGTGACCTCGATGCTTTGCAGTTGGTCAATGACAGAGTAGAAGTTTTGACCCTCCGCCGTGGATTCAATGATACCTTTGTATATGATGTAGCCGCCGTCAAAGAGCGCTATGGTCTAGAGCCTACGCAACTGATAGATCTCAAAGCCATCAAGGGAGATGCCTCAGATAATATCAAGGGTGTCAAAGGCATTGGTGAAAAAGGAGCCGAAAGCTTGATCCAACAATTTGGTACTTTAGAAAATCTCTACAAAAATATCGAGCAAGCCGACATAAAACCACGCCTCAAAGAACTGTTGATCCAATACAAAAAAGAAGCCTTGGCTAGCCAGCGTCTAGTGACTATCATCAAAGACGTCCCACTGGACTGGACACTAGAAGAGTCACAATTTAACAATTTTGATCCTGAAAAAGTTTATGATGCTTTTCAAAAATTTGAATTCCGTACTCTACTTGATAAAATACCCCATAACCAAGCTATCATATCGATGCCTGAAAAAATAAACAAAAAAAGTGATGGTGAATATATTTTAATTGATGACAAAAAAACTTGGGAAAATTTTTATACCGAGCTAAAAAAACAAAAACTCTTTGCCATCGACTCAGAAACTAGCGGTCTAGATCACGAGGCTGATATCTTGGGTCTATCATTTGCTTGGGCTACAAAAAATGGTTACTTTATCAATCTCAAAAACAAGGAAATAAAAAAAATAGCTTTACCATTACTCAAACCATTATTAGAAGATGAAAACATTGGCAAAATTGGTCACAATATCAAATACGACTACAAGGTATTGAGACGCCTGGATATCAATATGAATGGCATAGTCTTTGATACTATGCTTGCTACTTATTTGATCAACCCAGATAGTGGTCTGCGTTTAGAGGAGCTAGCTTTTAGCTACTTGGGATACAAAAAACTCGAACTACTCGACCTGCTAGATGAGGTGCCCAAAAATAAAAAAGACATCGCAGTCGATCTGATACCTCTGGATCGCTTGTCTTGGTATGCCTGTGAAGATGCTGATATCACTTGGCGACTATACCACAAAATTTTACCACTCAGCAAAAAAGTACCCAAAAATTATGAATTACTACAAAGGATAGAAATACCCCTCATTCCAGTTTTAGCTGATATGGAGATCAATGGCATACTACTTGACGTACCATTTTTGAAAAAAATGGAAACAAAATTTGCAGCTGAAATAAAAAAAGTAAGTCAAAAAATATACAAACTAGCCGGACGTGAATTTAATATTTCTTCACCACTACAACTGAAGGCTGTATTATTTGGGGATTTGAAAATCAGCCCTCAGGGCATCAAAAAAACTAAAACTGGACTATCGACTGCCGCTCAGGAACTAGACAAAATGTATGACGTTCACCCTATCATCCCCCTCATCATCGAATATCGTGAACTCACCAAGTTGCAATCAACCTATATCAGCACCCTCCCGGAAATTGCCGATCAAACAACTCACCGTGTCCATACAAGTTTTAACCAAACTATCACTACTACTGGACGACTATCATCTTCTGATCCCAATCTTCAGAATATACCTATCCGTACTGAGCTAGGACGAGAAATACGCAAGGCTTTCATTGCTCCCAAGGGCTATACTCTGATAGCGGCTGACTATTCACAAATAGAACTACGCTTGGCTGCTGCTATATCCAAAGACCCTATCATGCTAGCCAGTTTCCAAAATGGCGAAGATATCCATGCTCGCACTGCTGCTGAAATTCATAAAATCCCACTAGCCGAGGTCACCAAAGAAATCCGTCGCACGGCCAAAGAAGTCAACTTTGGGGTACTCTATGGTCTTGGCTCCCTAGGACTTGCTCAGCGTACTGGTCTGAATAGAAACGAAGCTAAAGAATTCATAGAAAAATACTTTACTATCTATCAAAAAATAAAAGACTACATCGAGGATACCAAAGATTTTGCCTACAAGTACGGCTACGCCCAAACTCTGTTTGGTCGCCGTCGCTATCTACCAGACATACACTCTTCTATGCCTATGCTACGCGCAGCTGCTGAGCGCATGGCTATCAATATGCCACTACAAGGTACGGCCGCTGACTTGATGAAGCTCGCTATGATTGCTATACACAAAGATCTCAAAAATATCAGCCCCAAATCCAAGCTCCTACTACAAGTGCACGATGAAATAGTCTTGGAGGTACCCTTGGCTGACAAAAACAAGGTCGCCAAATTCGTCAAAGAAAAGATGGAAAATATTTTTACTCTATCTGTACCACTGATAGTAGATTTGGAAGAGGGAAAAAATTGGGGTGACCTAGAAAAAATAAAATAATATGATTTTTTTCTACTACGGTGAAAATTCTTGGTTGGCTAAACAGAAAATAAAAGCCATCAAAAAAAAGTTTCAAGCTGAGATTGATAAATCTGGACACAATATTATTAATATTGACGGAGAAAATATCAGTGCCAATGATTTTTTTGAAGCAGTATCAGCTAGTGGTTTTTTGGCTAGCAAAAAATTGCTAGTGGTCAAAAATATTTTTGATAATAAAAAATTAAGTAGCTGGCAAGATGCCCTGCTCAATTTTTTGGACCAACAAAAAGACACAGCTGATGAAAACTATACTATTTTTTGGCAGACAGAAAAGCCTGATGTCCGCACCAAGCTCTACAAAGCTTTGAAAAAATTTCGCTTTGTCGAAGAGTTCAAAAATTATACCAATGCTGAGCTAGTGAGCTGGCTCAAAAAACAAGCTCAACTAAAAAATAAAGCTCTAGACAATGAAGCGGCTAATCTACTAATCAGCTACGTCGGTAATGATCTCTGGTCTTTGAGTCAAGAAATAGAAAAATTGATTAATTTTTGTTCTGATAAAATCACTAGTGCTGATATCCAAAATATTGTCGTAGCCAAAGTAGATGAAAATATCTTTGCTCTAGTAGAAGCCCTAGGCCAACAAAAAAAAGCCAAGGCTCTCAAACTATTAGAAGAAAAGTTTGATAATGGCACTAATGCTCAATATATCCTGAGTATGGTAGTCAGACAATATCGCCTCCTACTCAAAACTAAATCTTTGGCCAAACAGGCTAACTACTCTGGCGCCATAGGCCAAGCTCTCCAACTACCACCATGGCTAGCTGACAAAGCCTTTCAACAAAGTCAGCTATATACTATGGAACAACTCAAAAAAATATACGCTGAATTACTAGACCTAGACCTAGAACTCAAATCATCTGGCGTTAGTGACAAATTATTATTTACCAAATTGGTCAACCATTTATAAAACCAGCCTCGAGGGCTGGTTTTTTTATAAATTATTTTTTAGCTAAAGCGGCGTTTACTTTTTTCATAAATCTGGCTTTTTTTCTGTTGCCAGCATTTTTTTTGATAATACCAGATTTCACTGCCTTATCAATTTCTTTCTGGTGTTTTTTGACCATCTCTACATACTTATCTTTGATGGAGCCATCATCGATAGCTTTTTGGTTCTTTTTACTGAGTTGTTTTATCCTACTCTTAGCTAGATCGTTTTTTTTGGTACGTTTGACGGTCTGTCTCAGATGTTTGATAGATGCTTGCTTATTTGGCATAATTCAATTTATATTTTATAATATATTTAGTAAATCTTTACAGAGATTAACATAATTAATTAATTTAGTCAAGCCCGTTAAATAACCCGCATTAAAAATCTATATTCAAATTATAAGCAATTATTACAATATTTAATCATTAATTTGCCCGAAAAAATCCAATGCGGGATTTAACCGGGCTCAACCCCCATGTCTCATCCCTACATAAGCCCAGAACAACAGGAAGAAATCTTTGATAAACTGACCGGTCATGGTGACAAGGTCAGAAGTCGAGACCAAATAGTAAAGGAATTGGAGCTGCCACATGACCATGATCTTGGCAGGACTACTATGCCACTCCACGAATTTGCCTCTTTGATGAAAAAAACCAGTTTTCAGCAACACCGCATCCAAGAGCATATCAAGACTGTCACTAAGCAAGATGTTCACCTAAATAACCTCTAATCTGCGCTGCGCTGATTCGACTAGCAAGCAATTTATCTTTATCCAAGCCGTCAATTTTGACGGCTTTTTGGACTGACAAATCTCCTATAGCTGTCCGACGTAGGTCGCTCAAGATAGCACCGACCCCAAGCTCCTGACCCAAGTCATTGACCAAACTCCTGATGTAGGTGCCAGCTGAACAAGCTACCAAAATCTTGGCTTTGGGATAGGCAAATTCTAAAATATCAATCTTAAAAATATTTATTTTCTTTTTTGGGGCTATCACCTCTTTACCACGACG
>CAYRIU010000031.1:0-1581 GCA_964424615.1 uncultured Gammaproteobacteria bacterium
AGGAGTTGGCCGATCACATAGTCAAAGTCGATCCAGAATCAATACGCATTCGTTCTGTTTTGACATGTAAAGCCGTGCGTGGTGTCTGTAAAAAATGTTATGGCTACGATTTGGGCTACAACAAATTAGTTGAGATGGGAAAAGCCGTTGGTATAGTCGCCGCTCAAAGTATTGGTGAGCCAGGTACACAGCTGACCATGAGAACCTTCCATACTGGAGGTGTTTCTGAGGGAGATATCACACAAGGTTTGCCAAGAGTAGAAGAATTATTCGAAGCTCGCTTGCCAAAGAAGGCCGCCATCATAGCCCCAGTAAATGGTATAGTTTTGATTGACGAGACCAATAAACTAGTAAGCAAAGATAATAGAATCATCAAGATAGAGCCACAGGGTGCACGCATCGCCAAATATGACCTAGACAAGTCTATGGAGCTCAAGGTCAAAGATGGTGAGGAAGTGGCCAAGGATCAACTATTGATAATTAATGAAGAGCAAGAAATCAGGGCCACCTTTGCTGGTATTGCTAAATTAACCGAAGATCAACTACAGATTATCAATCATAAAAATGAGGTTATTGATGTCATTATCCCAGCTGGCTACAAACTTTATGTCAAAAATAAGGACATGGTAGTCGAGGGTCAGTCAATGACCGAGGGCAGTGTAGATTTGCACGAGCTTTATCAGATTAAAGGACAATTGGCAGTACAAAAATATATTATCAAAGAAATTAAGAGTATCTACTCTTTGCAGGGTCAAAATTTGAACGACAAGCACGTAGAGCTGATAGTCAAACAGATGTTCTCCAGAATTTTAATCAAAGATGTTGGCGACACTGATCTGCTACCAGGAGAGGTCATCACTAGCACCCAGTTCAAGGAAGCCAATCTCAAAGTCAAAGGTCAGACAGCCAAGGGCGAAGTATTACTACTTGGTATCACCAAGGCCTCTTTGACCTCTGATTCATTTTTGTCAGCCGCTTCATTCCAGGAGACAGCCAGGGTATTGATAGACGCTGCCATCTCTGGTCGCGTTGATCATCTGCGCGGTTTGAAAGAAAATGTGATCTTGGGTAGAAAGATACCAGCCGGTACTGGATTTGCAGAAAAAGATAAATAAGAAAAACCCCCAAAAATTTGGGGGTTTTTTGTTTTGCCTGGATTTTATTTTTAGATTATATTGTGGTAAAATATAGGGACAAATTAGCCGTTTAAAGAGCTTTGATATGTCCAAAAAAAACAAACGCAAACAAGAGGAAAAGATTGATAAAGATTTAGCCGAGGGCTTCAATATTTCGCCGGACACCCGTGGCGCCATCATGACTATCATTATTTTCTTGTTAGCATTTTTATCTATTTTGTCGTTTTTTAATCTAGCTGGCACTTTTGGTAGAGCTCTTAATTACGGACTAGGATTTCTTTTTGGCTGGGCAGACTGGCTTTTTATTTTGGTTTTGTTGTTGTTTGGGTATTTTCTTTTGCGCAGTCAAAGACACCGCCTCAAGTTTCCAACCTACTTGGGCTTGTTTTTATTAATCTCATCGTTTACTGGTTTATTTAATTTTTTGGTTTCAGATTATAGCTTT
>CAYRIU010000032.1:0-17107 GCA_964424615.1 uncultured Gammaproteobacteria bacterium
ATTTCTGGTACTCACATCAAGACTACCAATAGTCGTGGTGTGGTAGCAGTAGCCAAAGCTAGCCAGCAGGTGGAAGACTCTGACATTGCTCGGGCCGTAGAGGTAGCCGAGAGCACAACCATCATGCCAAATTATGAGATTTTGCATGTTTTGCCTATTGCCTATAATTTGGACGACCAAAAGAATATTCGCGAACCTCAGGGCATGACTGGTGTCCGTCTAGAAGTAGAGACTCAAGTAGTGATGGCCCTGTCATCGCAGGTCAAAAATCTGACTAAATGTATTTATCGTACTGGTGTGGATATTGAATTTATTGTTTTCTCTATTTTGGCTACGGCTGAAGCTGTCTTGACCAAAAAACAAAAAGAACTTGGCGTAGCTGTAGTCAATATCGGTTCTGCTACTACATCTTTAGCTGTTTTTGAAGATGGTAATATTTTACACACAGCTGTTTTGCCAGTTGGTGCTGGACATATTACCAATGATTTGGCTATCGGTCTCAAAACTTCAGTGATGGTAGCCGAGGCAGTCAAGCTAGATCACGCACAGGCTATAGCTGACGGCATATCCAAGCGTGACGAAGTAGATTTACATAAATACTCAGAAGAAGAAAAAAAAGGCACCTTTGTATACAAGAAAGATATTGCTACTATTGCTGAAGCTCGTATGTCAGAGATTTTTGAGATGGTCAATTTGGAATTGAAAAAAATTGACCGAGCTGGTAAGCTACCAGCTGGGGTAGTTTTGACTGGTGGTGGTTCCAAGCTACCATTGATTACTGATTTGGCCAAACAAATATTTGAACTACCAGTATTTCAAGGTTTGCCAGTCAATCAAGATTTTCCTATAGATAAATTAAACGATCCAGAGTATACTACAGCTCTTGGTTTAGTCATTTGGGCTGATCGCAATATTGACGGTGCTTATGCCATACCAGGTGCTGATATTTTTAAAAAAGTTGGATCAAAGGTTAAAACGGTTTTTAAATCCATTTGGCCTTCCTAATAATTCACAACAATGATACCAAAGAAAAATATTAAAGAAGTTTTACCTCCAGTAGAAACATTTGCTAATATCAAAGTAGTCGGTGTTGGTGGTTCTGGTAATTCCGCTGTCAATCGTATGGTCGCAGCTCGTATCAGGGGCGTAGAGTTTATCGCTGTCAATACTGATGCTCAGGCTTTACATAGCTCTGTCGCTAGCCACAAGGTACATATTGGTCGCAATACTACTCGTGGCTTGGGTGCTGGTATGGATCCTGACTTGGGTCTCAAAAGCGCCGAGGAAAATGAGCAAGAGATTTTATCCAAGTTATCCGGTGCTGACATGGTTTTTATCACTTGTGGCTTGGGTGGTGGCACTGGTACTGGTGCTGCACCAGTGATTGCTGATATTGCTCGTGAATTGGGTGCCTTGACCGTTGCTGTGGTGACTAAGCCATTTACTTTTGAGGGTGTTCAGCGTCGTGATATAGCAGAGCATGGTTTGGAGAGACTAATGGACAAGGTAGATACTATCATCACTATACCAAATGATAGGTTGTTACAGATTATAGATCGCAAAACTTCTTTGTTGGATGCTTTTGCTATTGTCGATGAAGTATTAAAGCAAGGCGTACAAGGTATTTCCGAAGTGATTACTGTACCAGGCTTGGTCAATGTAGACTTTGCTGATGTCAAAGCTATCATGAGACAGGCTGGTTCAGCCCTGATGGGCATAGGTAAGGCTAGTGGAGAAGATAGAGCCAAAGAAGCTGCCAAAGCTGCTATTGATAGTCCTTTGTTAGAATTATCTATCAATGGTGCCACTGGAGTGCTGTTTACTATCTCTGGTAATACAGATTTGACCATGTATGAGGTCAGTGAAGCAGCTGAAGTCATCACCGCCCACTGTGATCCAGAAGCCAAAATTATTTTCGGTGCGGTGATAGATGAATCTTTGGGTGATGAAGTCAAAGTGACCGTGATCGCCACTGGCTTTAAAAAGAACGCTGAAAGTAAAGTAGAGTCAAATAATAGACCAGCTACTGTCTATGCGGATGCCTTTACCAAGACAGTTGAAGATAGACAAGTCAAGAGAGCCTTTGAGAAAAAACCAGATAGTGATGAAGAGGATTTAGACTTGGCTCCCAAGAGCAAAGAAGAAGAGGAGTTAGACATTCCAGCATTTTTGCGTAAAAAAATTAGAGATCGATAATTTTAAAAGGGATGAACTGTCCTATCTGCAACAAAAAAGACACCAAAGTAATTGACTCTCGCTTGATTGGCGAGGGTTTTAGCATTAGACGTCGTAGGATGTGCGAAAAATGCTCTTATCGTTTTTCTACTATCGAGGAGATTGAAATATTGGATTTGGTAGTGATAAAGCGTGATGGACATCGCGAAAGTTATAGTCGTGACAAGATGATGAGGGGCCTGAGGACATCGTTAGAGAAAAGACCCTATCTAGAAGATGAATTTCAAAAGTTAGTGCGCGATATTGAGCGTGACATCCAAAAGATGAGCCAAAATGAAATCACTTCTAAAGACATAGGCGAAATAGTCATGAAAAAAATTAAAAATTTTGATCAGGTAGCCTATATTCGATATGCTTCAGTTTATCGTAGCTTCAAAGATGTCAAGACATTTCAAGCAGAATTGAATAGATTATTGAAGCAAAATAAAACCAAGAAATAGTTTTATTTTTTTATTAATATATAAACATGGAAGAATTTGATTACAAAGAGGCTGTTCGTCAAAATCAGGAACTTTTGACCAGTCTAGACAAAAGATTACAAAAAATAGAAAAGCATTTTCGTAACGAAATGATTCTAAATATTACCAAATGGTTGATCATAGTCATACCAATAGTATTTGGTGTCATATACATTTCTCCCTATGTCAAAGGTTATATCAATATGTTGCAGCCAGCTTTGCAAGCTTTGAAGCTAGATGCTATCAATGATTTTCTAGGCAGTAGCACGACCAATAGTGCCAAATTGCCAGCCAATGGTAGCTTGGAAGCCTTGTGTGATCCTGTGCAAAGACAGGCTATTGTCAATCAATTTTGTAAATAAATATTATTTTAGATTATTTTTGTATCAGCAAATGTTTTTTTAATTTGTGGTATTATTTAGCTTAAAAAATATTTAAAAATAAATATATGAAAAGAGGATTAGATATTTTTTTAATTATTATAGTGAGTAGTATTTTGGGTGGTTTATTTGGCTCTTATTTGGTAGTGCACAATATCGACAATCTACCATGGGCCAAAGGTAACAATTTGGAAAATGTTATCAAACAGCAAATAGTCAGACAGGAGGAGAGCGCTGTGACAGATGTAGTGCAAAAAGTTTCACCTAGTGTAGTATCTATAGAAATTCAAAAAGATGTCTCACAAAATGCCAATGTAGATCCATTTAGCCAATTTTTTGGTAATTGGCCATTTTTTCAACAACCACAAGCTCCACAAAATACTGAACCAGATTTTCAAAAAATTGGTGGTGGCTCTGGTTTTATTATCTCTAGCGATGGCTTGATCATGACCAATAGGCACGTCATAGATGACACTACAGCAAAGTATAAAGTGATTTTGAATGACGGCAGGCGTTTTGATGCAGAGATAGTGGGTACAGATTTGTTCAATGATATTGGTGTATTGAAGGTAGATGCCAAAGATTTGCCCATTGTGATTTTGGGCAACTCTGATCAGCTAGTGATTGGTCAGACAGTAGTAGCCATCGGCAATGCTTTGGCCGAATTTTCCAACACGGTGACTGTTGGTGTGGTCTCTGGTCAGGGGCGTAGTATAGTGGCTGGTACTGGCGGTAGCTCAGAAAAACTAGTCAACGTCATACAAACTGACGCTGCTATCAATCCTGGCAATTCTGGCGGACCATTGCTCAATCTTTCTGGTGAAGTGATTGGTATCAATACGGCCGTTTCCAGTCAAGGTCAATTGATTGGTTTTGCTATTCCTATCAATTCTGTCAGCCAAATCATAGATAGCGTGAAAAAAAACGGCCAGATCATCAGGCCATATTTGGGTGTCAGATATAGCATGTTGGATGCTGAGATCGCCAAAAAACTCAACATTGATATTAGTGATGGAGCTTTGTTGTCAGCTGGTGCTAATAGCAAAGATGTGGCTATATTGCCTAATTCTCCAGCCAGCAAGGCTGGCTTAAAAGCTAACGATGTAATAGTTGAGGTCAATGGCAAAAAGTTAAACAAGGATTATGATTTGTCTCAAGCTATTTCGCAATTTCAGGCAGGCGATAAAATAAATTTAAAAATTTGGAACCAAGGTAAAACTAGAGATGTATCTGTGACTTTAGAAGTATATAAAAAATAGTTGTGGAAGAATTAAGAAAAAAAATCAAAGAACTTTTAATTTTAGTTGATCAAGCAATAGTGACTTTGGATATTCCCACAAAACATCAGCGTTTGGATGATTTGCGTGTGCATACTCAGGAAGAAAATTTTTGGCAAACAAGTGAGGCAAGCAATATTGTAAAAGAGATTAGCAGTCTGGAGCTCCAGATCAATGACTGGGAGGATCTCAAACAGCAATTAGAAGATTTGCAGATAGTATGCAGCGATGATCAGGCAGTTGATTTGTTGGATGAATTTGAAAAAGATTTTGTTACCCAACAGCAAAAATATGAATTATTGGCCCAACAATTACTTTTGTCTGGCCAGTATGATGAGGACCCTGCTATCATCACTATCAATGCTGGAGCTGGCGGTGTAGATGCTCAAGATTGGGCTCAGATGCTTGAGCGTATGTATTTGCGTTTTGCTGAAAAAAATAATTATCAAATCTCTTATTTATCAAGAACTGTAGGCCAAGAAGCTGGTATCAAGAGTGCTACTTTTAAATGCAGTGGCCCTTTTGCTTATGGCTATCTCAAAGAAGAGGCCGGTGTACATCGCTTAGTGCGTTTATCAGAGTTTGATGCTGATCATGCTCGACACACCTCTTTTGCTATGGTGGAGGTTTTGCCAGAGATTGTACAGCCAAAAATCAAGATTAATGAGCAAGATTTGAAAATAGAAACTTACAGAGCATCTGGTCACGGTGGGCAGTCAGTCAATACTACTGATTCAGCCGTTAGGATCATGCACATACCTACTGGTTTGGTAGCTACTTGTCAAAATGAGCGTTCACAACTGCAAAACAAAAACCAAGCTATGTCTGTATTGTTGAGCAAATTAGAAAGATATCAAGCTGCCAAAAGAGAAGATGAGCGTAAGGCTCTAAAAGGCGAATACACAGCTGCTGCCTGGGGCAATCAGATTCGTTCTTATGTATTACATCCTTATAAAATGGTCAAAGACCATCGCACTGAATATGAGTCCCATAATCCCAATGATATTTTAGATGGTGATTTGTGGCCCTTGATAAAAGCTAGTTTAAATCAGTCAAAAAAATAGTTTTATTTTGAGGGTTTTTATTGTATAATAAAGGTAGTCCAAAATATTTTTGTATGTTTGAACACCTAGGCTCCTTACCTTATCGTAAATCACAGAAAAAACACTGGCGCCACCATTTTGTGGTAGCTTTATTTTTTGCGCTGGGTGTTTTTTTTCTGACTATCATCACTGTCACTGGTCCTAGCTCTTTTGCAGTAGATAGCCCACCCAAGGTCAACTTTCAGAGCAATACTCAGGAGCAAAGGGTTAGTCTTGGTTCTACTCAGTTGCAATTGTTTCAGCTAAATATCGACGCTCCGGTATCTGGTTTTGGTCTCCAAAAATTAAAAGTTTATGTCAATGGTTTGTATGATCCAGCTTATTTGAGTAGGCTAAAAGTTTTTCATCAAGGTATACAGCTTGGTTCTATTATCAATTTTGACGAGCAAGGTTATCTAGTTTTTGATTTAGCAGATTACAAATTGCCAGCTGGCTCTAGTCAGTTGGTCATTACTTTGCCAGACACTAGAGGTATGTCGACAGATACTCTGATGCAGTTTTCTATAGAAAGTAGAAAGGATATTACTCTAGACTATGAAGGGCAAAACATCATTCCTAGCGGGAGATTTCCTCTGGTTAGTGGAGTGACGCAAATAGTCAGCCAAGGTGACTGGCAGGTTTATAATCGTAGTCAAAAATCAGATTTTGTAGCTAGTAGTCAGGGTAGAGTTTTGTTGGGTTCGATTGCTTTGGCTAGTGGGGCAGAGACACTAGATATTGAGACTGTAGATTTTGGTGTAGAGCAGGACAAAACCAAAGCCAATGATCAGCTAGCATTTTTATTGATGCACGATGGTGATGTGGTAGCCAAAGCTTTCAGTGAGGCAGGCGAGATTTCTTTTGTGACAGATAAACCATTAGCCACTAAAAATAATTCTTTGCTCAATTTGGAGTTATACGCTGATAATTTATCTGCCGGTGATTATCTATTTAGTCTGCGCAATATAGTCGGCAAAGGCTATATCTCCAATAATACTATTACCTGGTCTGGTCCTATGGTCTTATCTCGAGTTCATTCTTTGACAGATTATCCTATATTTGATTTGGCGCAGATAGATCCAGCATTACAAACATCCTGGAACAATGTTTTTGCTACCACAATCAAAGCTAGTGGTCAAAAAATTATAAGTTTTTATAAATTAACTTGGTATTATCAAGCCAAAAATACTACTGTGCGAGCAGCCAAGATTTTTGTCGATGGCAAGTATTATCCTATGGATGTCATTATCAAAGATAATACTATCACAGCCAAGTCTGAGTGGAGCAATCCTTTGCCGATAAATAGCGAAGGACATCAGATTCAGCTGATGCTAGATATAGTGCAGGCTGGCAGAGGCGCTTCGGTGCAGACTTATTTACAACTTGATCGTGCTCCTAGTGATACGGAAAATATTTGGGAGTCCAATATAGTTTGGTCAGCTGATGATAATATGCAAAATAGCTATCTGATGCCAAATTTGCCTTTGGCCCCGACTATTTTGACCAATATTGACTAATTTTTTATTTAGCCTAAAATAACCATAAGAAAAGAAAGCGATTTTTGAGATATGCCAAAAAGCAGATTTTTTCTTTTGGTTAGCTGTGTTTTTATGCTGGCCACTATGGCTGGCTGTTTTTTTGATACTTTGATTTTTAGTCAATTGCTAGTAGACAATATAGCTATCTTGTGGCTATTTTTTATTTTTAGTATTTTTTTGTGTTTCAAAAATAGATATTTTTTTCTATTAGCTATTATAATCATTGTTGTATTGAGGCTGTCTTATTTCACATCAGGGGAGAGGCAGATTGGTCATTTTATTTTTAGTAAAAATTATACTTTTTCTAGCCTGGTGACAGATAGAGATAGATCTTTAGATAGTTGGCAATATGTTTTGGATCCTGAGGATGATATTTTTGTGGGTAAAATATTATTAAAATCAGGATTATATCCAGAATATCAGATCAACGATATTTTACAGGTTGATTGTTTTGTATATAAACCAGAGCCAATTGCCCAAGAGGGTAGAAATATTTTTTATTATGATAAATATCTAGCCAAAGATCAGATATTTTATCGTTGTGCTAATCCAAAAATTACTAAAATAGGTCATCAGAATAGTTGGAATGACTTTATCAATCAGGGACGTAATTTTTTTACAAAAAATATCAATATTTTACCAGAGCCACAAGGTGCTTTTGCCAAAGCTATTATTTTGGGCAATCAAAAAGAAGTCCCAGCATATTTGGTCAACCAATTTAGTCGTACAGGACTCACACATATCATCTCTATTTCTGGTCTGCATATGGTGATTATTATCTGGCTGATGTATGCCTTGCTAGGATTTTTAGGCTTGTATCGTCAGCAGGTTTTTATATTTTTATTTTTGGCACTCCTAGCATATTTATATTTGATTGGCTTTATTAGTCCTGCTCTTCGGTCTAGTGCTATGATTTTACTGGCTTTACTTGGTCCCATGATCAAGCGGCAAACTTTTTCTCTATATAGTATTATTTTTTTGGCAGACCTTTTTGTGCTTTACAATCCCTATTTTTTGTTATTTGATATCAGTTTTCAGTTATCATTTTTAGCAGTTTTTGGTTTGATATTTTATACTAATTTTTTTAATTATTTATATAAAAATATACCAAACACTTTAAAAATTAGAGAAACTCTGGCTGTTACTTCAGCTGCTCAGATGTTTACTTGGCCACTGACAGCTTATTATTTTGCTAATATTTCGCTAGTAGCAGCGATAGCCAATTTTCTGGCTTTGCCTCTTTTTCCATTTATTTTAGTTTTTACTATACTCCTGGCTATTTTTGGCCAGGTGCCATTTTTGGGGCTAGTTTTCTTGTGGCCTTTGGATTTATTATTGAGATTGTGTTTCAAAATAATGGAGATTTTAGCTAGTTTTAAATATGCTGCCTTGAGTATAGTAGGTTTTGATTGGCAGTTTTTGCTACTTAGTTTTGTTTTGGTTATAATAATTACTATCATTATCAAACCCCAAAAATATGAAGCGCCAGATTAGTATAATTATTTTTATTGTTTTAGTTGGCTTGGTTTTTTTGTGGCAAGATATTGATACTACACAGAATTTAGAAGTTTGTTTTTTGGATGTTGGTCAGGGGGATGCTGAGTTGTTTCATACACCGAGTGGTCAGAATATCTTGGTGGATGGTGGCGCTGATAATAATTTTTTGCCAGCCTTAGGGCAGTGTTTGCCTTGGTGGGATAAAAGTATTGATTATGTATTTATCTCTCATTATCACGATGACCATTATGCTGGTTTGGTCGATCTATTGGATAAGTATCAAGTAAAAAATATCATCACTACTCCAGCTAAGCCAGAAACAGCTTTGTATAAGGCTTGGCAAATAGCTTTGGATAAACACGGCTTGGTAGAGCAGACAGCTATTACTCGCCAAAAATACGATTTTGGCCAGGGAGTGAGTTTAGAAATACTAAAAGCCGAAGATGTAGATAGTAAAAATCTAAATGATGATTCTTTGGTTTTGAAAATATCTGATCAACAGATTGATTTTTTATTGATGGGAGACTTGCCTAGTGAGCAGGAGCAAGTACTTTTACAGCAAAATATCAATTTGGAAAGTGAGGTGCTCAAAGTCGGGCATCATGGTAGCAAGTATTCTTCATCTGATACTTTTTTACAAAAAGTTAAGCCACAACTATGTGTTATTGAGGTTGGCATTGATAATAAATATGGACACCCACATCAGGAGGCTATAGAGCGTCTACAAAATCATAATTGTCTGATTAAACAAACTAAAGATTTAGGCACTATACGGGTATTTAGTGATGGACAGAGGTGGTGTGTAGAGTGATTGTGCTCTTTTTTTTGGCTCTTGACGTATTTTTGGTCATTATCTACAATTAATATTGCTGATACTCTGCAGACCTTCTAAGGAGGGATCAAAAGGGTCAGTAGACTTCAGCCCAGCCATCCGCCAGGCACCGTGTACGGGGGTATCACTCCCAGAACTCTGCCGGAGGTGTAGGCCTATGTTTGCCCGTAGTCCTGGGGGTCAGCAGACCTCCTGACTCACATCGTGGTTCATGCACGGACCCTCGGGAGACGAGTGTCTCTATGAGCGCCGCTCCAACCACCAGTTAGGTGTCCGTACCCGGGCGGTCAGCTTCTCGAAAGCGCCGCCCGGTTTTTTATTTGCTTTTTGCCTATATTTATCCTATAATTAAAGCACTTTAAAATACTATATAAATTATATGTCTGATAAAAAAATTAAAATTCTTTTGATAGAAGATGAAGAGATGTTGGCCAACATGTATGAGGTCAAATTCAAGAATGAAGGTTATGATTTAGTCAAAGCCATGGATGGCTCTATGGGTTTGGAGCTAGCCAAGAGTGCTACTCCAGATTTTATTTTATTGGATATTATCATGCCCAAGATGGATGGTTTTTCAGTGCTTAAGGTTTTGAAAGAAGATGCAGCTACCAAAAATATTCCTGTCATGTTGTTGACTAATTTAGGTCAAGATGAGGATGTTCAGAGAGGTAAGCAGTTAGGTGCCGTTGGTTATCTGGTCAAAGCTAATATTACTCCTTCTGAAGTTGTGGCTTCAGTCAAGCGGGAGCTAGACAAACTTGCTAAATAAAAAATAATAAATTATAATAATTCACCCGATATTTTTTAAAGGGTGAATTTGTAATAATAAATAAATTTATGGAACAACACATTGAAAGAAGTTTGGTATTGATCAAGCCTGATGCTATCAATCGTGGTTTGGTGGGGGAGATACTGCATCGCTTTGAGAGAACTGGTTTAAAAATTATTGGTTTGAAGATGGTTTGGTCTGACAAAGACACAGCCATGAAGCACTATACTGAGGATTTGGCCAAGAGACGTGGTGATAAAGTCAGGGAATTGATGGTCAAGATGATTACCTCTGGTCCTATTGTCGCTATTGCCATAGAAGGTATAGAGGCCATAGAAGTGGTTCGTAAAATGGTTGGCGACACTGAGCCAAAAAAAGCTGCTCCTGGTACTATTCGTGGTGATTATGCTCATGTATCTTATGGTTATGCTGACAAAAATGAAATTGCTGTATTTAACCTGATTCATGCTTCATCTAGTGCAGATGAGGGCATTCAAGAGATTAATGTCTGGTTCAATGATTTTGAATTACAGGATTATAGACCAGATTATATCAAACACACTATTGCCAGAAACGAGTAATTTTATAAAGTTTCAACCGCTATTTATTAGCGGTTTTTTGTTTGTCTGAGTTATGATAATATGCTATGATAAAAATAGGTTGTGAAATTGACAATATATATAACTCTACAACCTGACTCCTTGGGAATCTTATATTAGCTAGAGCCGTGGCTTTAGTTTGCGGATACCCACTTTATTTGGGGAGTTAGCTATTGTCAAAGCAAGCAACCTCAGTCGTCAGAGATGCACTTTATTATTAAAGGCAAATTATGATAGATGACTTGCGAAAAGGCGTCTAATCTGCAATAATATGCGATTAAGACGTCTTTTTGTTTTGTTTGGCGTTTTTGTTCCTTGTCCACAAACCTAGGGAGGTGCAACCTTGTCTATCATCTACAGTGACTTTCTGCTCGACATGTTGCGAGCGCGACGTGTGTTTCTTTTTGATCTTGACTCGACTCTGGTCAAGACAGAGTGGTCCTACATCTTGGCCATCTTGCGTCAAGTCATCAAGAATTGTGGTGGCCGCGTTTTTCCAGAAGTCGACATGCTCGAGGCTTTCTGGGTTGGCAATGGCATACCACGAGATGACTTTATCAAGAGTGCTTTGAAGATCAAGCCTACTGATTTCTGGCGGGAGTACCACCACTTGGATCTGCCAGAATCTAGGCTGACTAGAACTAGTGTCATATCGGGTGTAGAAAACAATCTGAATTTACTCAATGATAATGGCAAGTTGCTCGGAATAGTGACAGCTGCTTACCCAGCTTTGGCCCAAGCTGAAGCTGGACTAATCAATGTCACTTTTGATAGTGTATTGTCTGTTTCTATGCATCCAGAGTTGCGTCCTAAGCCAGCACCAGATGGGTTACTTTGGTCCATGGAGCAGTTAGGCTGTTCACAGGATGAGACTATCTATGTCGGTGATAGTGCTGAAGATTACGCTTTTGCTATGGCAGCTGGCGTTGACTTCATCCATTATCAGCACCATGGTGTTATGCTTTTTTATGGACAGCAAGAGCAACCACTAGCCACCTTTGACAATTGGCACAACAGTCCCTTCCTAGTCATGTGATGACCATTTGGGTCAATCACTATCTATCAAACCCCGCTTAGTTCATACTAGGCGGGGTTTTCTGTATCAAAAAATCCAGCCCCTCGTCGGGAGCTGGATTATAAAATTTAGTAAATTTAAACAGTAGCTTCCTTTTTTTTCTTATTGATACTCTTGATGCAGGAAGTACAAAGAGTGGTTCTTTTGCCGTCAATTTTTTTGGTTTGTAAATTGATATTCATGCGACGTTTGGTGGCAATATGGGAGTGACTGACACTATATCCCATGATAGCTTTGCGTCCACAGGCGGAACAAATTCTGGCCATAAACTTTGATTTTTATAATAATTAAGCTATAATAATTGAATAATATTTCAACATATTAGCACAAAATTATTAATTTGTAAAGATATATGCTTATTGACTCATTAAGAAGTGATCCAAGGGAATTTTTTGCTGTTTTTTTGGCTCTCACCTACGCCTTGACGATACATGAATATGCTCATGCCTTGGCTGCCTCAGCTCTAGGAGATAGGACTGCCCAGGACAATGGACGCTTGTCACTCAATCCTTTGGCTCATATGGATCTGATAGGCACCTTGATGTTGCTATTTGCTGGTTTTGGTTGGGGTAAGCCAGTCCCAGTCAATCCCTACAATCTCAAATACAGGCGTTGGGGCGAGTCTTTAGTGGCTTTGGCTGGTCCATTATCGAATTTTTTAAGTGTCGCTCTATTTATTATTATTTTCAAAATGGTAGCCCCATACTATGATTTTAGTAATATGTTGATGATTTTCCTATCATTTTTGATAGTAGTTAATGCTATTTTGGGTGTTTTTAACCTCATACCAATACCGCCATTGGACGGCTCAAAGGTGTTGTTTGCTATATTGCCAGACAAATGGGATGGCTTTAAACACAAGCTAGCTATCAATGGACCTTGGATTTTATTGGCCGTAATATTATTGGATACTTGGGGTGGAGCCAATATTTTATCTCGCTTGTTTACAGGGATAGTCAATTTTATAGATGTTTTGTTATAAAAGCACCCAGGTAATTCTTGACCCGCCGTCGTTTAGCTGGCACTAAACTTTGGCGGGCGGGATGTGCCAGTTAAAATTTTAATATGATATAGAATATTCAGGGAACTCTATATAATCAGTATAAAATCCTTGACTTATTAATTTCTTTATGCTATTTTATGGAAGCATTTTTAAGCAGTAATGCTTATATTTTTAATAACCAATTTTAATTAAATGCCTACAATTCATCAATTATTGAAAAAACCAAGAAAGTCTCCAAAAGCCAAGAGCAAGACTCCTGCTTTGATGATGACTTTGAATACTTTGCGTCGCAGCAAAAAAGACTTACCAAAAGGTTCTCCATTTAAACGTGGTGTCTGTGTCAAAGTAACCACTACCACTCCAAAAAAACCAAACTCCGCTTTGCGTAAAATCGCCAGAGTACGTTTGTCAAACGGTATGGAAGTCACTGCCTATATCCCAGGAGAAGGTCACAATTTACAAGAACACAGCATTGTGATGATTCGTGGTGGTAGAGTAAAAGACTTGCCAGGTGTCCGCTATCACATTGTTCGTGGTGTGTATGATACCCAGGGCGTTTCTGGTCGCAAACAAGGTCGTTCATTGTATGGCGCCAAGAGAGAAAAGAAAGCTGCTAAATAATAATTACAACTATGAGAGGTAAACCAGTTACAAAAAGAGTTATTGCCGCTGATCCAAAATTTCAGCGCGTTGATATTGCTAAATTGATCAACAAGGTCATGCGCCAAGGTAAAAAAACCATCGCTCAAAAGATTGTTTATGGTGCCTTGGAATATATTTCCGACAAGACTAAACAAGATGCTTTGGAGATTTATGATGTTGCTATGAGAAATATCGCTCCAAATCTAGAAGTAAAAGGTAAGCGTATTGGTGGTGCTAACTATCAAGTACCAATCGTAGTTACTGGTGAAAGAAAAATTGTTTTAGCTCATCGTTGGTTGATAGAAGCCGCTAGTCATCGCAAGGGTATGGCTGCTCACAAGGCTTTGGCTGAAGAGCTATTGGCTGCTTCCAAAAATGAAGGAGAAGCTATCAAGAAAAGAGAAGATGTCCAACGCATGGCTGAAGCCAATAGAGCTTTTGCTCACTTTGGATAAAATTAAATATTTATTATAAAAATTCCCGCCTGACTTTCAGGCGGGTTATATCTTTAAAAAATTTGTATGCCCAGACAACATCCATTAGAAAAAGTTAGAAACATTGGCATTATTGCCCATATTGACGCTGGAAAAACTACTGTTTCCGAGCGCATTCTTTTTTATACCGGTAAAAAACACAAGATTGGTGAAGTACACGAAGGTGCTGCTGAAATGGATTGGATGGAGCAAGAAAAAGAACGTGGTATCACTATCACTTCCGCTGCTACTACTTGTTTTTGGCCATTGCCTGATTGGTTGGGTGGTGACAAAGCCAATATCAATATCATTGATACCCCAGGGCACGTAGATTTTACTGTAGAAGTAGAAAGATCACTCCGCGTTTTGGATGGCGGTGTAGTGGTGTTTGATGGTGTAGCTGGCGTAGAGCCACAGTCTGAGACTGTCTGGCGCCAAGCTGACAAATACAAAGTGCCTCGTATTGCTTTTGTAAACAAAATGGATCGCATGGGTGCCAATTTTTATTGGGACTTAGAGACTATTCATGAGCGTTTGGTCAAACATGCTCATCCAATGCAATTGCCAATCGGTGCTGCCGAAACTTTTCAAGGTATTATCAATCTTTTGGAAAAGGAAGCTTGGTATTATCTAGATGAAGATGGTAAGAATTTTGAAAAACGTGATATTCCTGAAGATATGAAAGAAAAAGTAGAGGAATATCGTTCCAAATTGATCGAAGCCATCGTCGAGCACGATGAGAAATTAATGGAAAAATATCTCAATGGTGAAGAGATTGATATACTAGATTTGAAAAAGGTTTTGCGTCAGGCTACTATCACTGGCAAATTAGTGCCAGTATTGTGTGGTTCTGCTTTGAAAAATAAAGGAGTCCAATTTTTATTGGATGCTATTACTGCCTATTTACCATCACCACTCGATGTGCCAGAGATAGAGGGTACTGAGCCTAGAAATGAAGAGCACAAAATAGTTGTAAAATCAGAAGACAGTGCCCCATTTACAGCTTTAGCTTTCAAAGTAGCTACTGATCCATATGTCGGTCGTTTGACCTTTATCCGTGTATACGCTGGTCAATTGACTTCTGGTTCTTATGTCTTGAACGCCAACAAAGAAAAGAAAGAGCGCATTGGTCGTATTTTGAGAATGCATGCCAATCACCGAGAAGAGGTGACAGAGATTTATGCTGGTGACATAGTAGCTGTTGTTGGTTTGAAAGATACTACTACTGGTAATACTTTGTCTGATGTAGATCATCCAGTAATTTTGGAGAGTATGGACTTTCCAGAGCCAGTTATTCACGTGGCTGTCGAGCCAAAGACCAAGGCCGACCAAGAAAAAATGGGTATGGCTTTATCCAAATTGGCCGAAGAAGACCCAACCTTTACTATTCGTACTGACGAAGAAACCAACCAGACCATCATCGGTGGTATGGGAGAGTTACATTTGGAAATCATTGTCGATCGTATGAAGCGTGAGTTTGGAGTCAGTGCCAATGTCGGCGCTCCTCAGGTAGCCTACAAAGAAACTATCCGCAAAGGTGCAGAGGCTGAAGGAAAATATATCAAACAATCAGGTGGTCGTGGTCAATACGGTCATTGCGTCTTGCGCCTTGAGCCTATGGAGCGCGGTGCCGGTTTTGAATTTGTGGATGAAACCAAAGGTGGTGCTATTCCAAAAGAATTTATTCCAGCTATTGAAAAAGGTATCAAAGAAACTTTGGACAATGGTGTTTTGGCTGGCTACAAAGTAGTAGACGTCAAAGTAGCTGTCACTGATGGTTCCTATCACGATGTCGACTCTTCCGAAGCGGCTTTCAAAATCGCTGGTTCTATGGCTTTCAAAGAAGGTTTCAACAAAGCTAATCCAGCTATCTTGGAGCCTGTCATGAGTGTCGAAGTGGTCACTCCCGAGCAATACATGGGTGACATCATTGGTGATATCAATTCCAAGCGTGGTCAGGTCAATGAAATGTTTGACCGAGCTGGTGCCAAAGTTATTCACTCATTAGTGCCTCTCTCTGAAATGTTTGGCTATTCTACTACTTTACGCAGTATGTCTCAGGGTAGATCTAGCTACAATATGGAATTTGCTAAATATCAAGAAGTGCCAACCAATATTGCTGAAGAAATCAAGAAAAAGAATAACGGATAAAATAATTTATTTAAAAAATCTCTCCGCAAACTGGCGGAGAGATTTTTAGTTATAAAAAAAGAAACCCGCCCACAGAGCCATGTGTAGACTCGGGGCGGGTGTCGGCAAGCAGACTCAGAACACGCGGCGTGTGCCGTTTGTTCTATCCCTCGCTCTCGCGATCATCGGGGAAGATGCTGTCGTTGTCGAAGCTTCCCTCGGGGAGCATGTCCGTGGCCGTTTCGAAGCCCGACAAGGCCATGAACTCCGTGTCCATGTGGAGTTCCTTTTCCTTGAGGAGCTCGAGGATGGCGTTCTGATCCATCGGGTGACAGTAGACCCGAAGGAAGGGCGCCGCCGCCGGCAGGTGGTGCTGGCATTCGACCAGCATGTTGGGCTGGCTGTCGATGATTCGGAGAACAGCATAGGTGTCGCTGTGCAGCGATTCGGCCACTGCGATGATCGTGTGGACGATGCGTATCTTTTCGCGCGTGTTGGTCAGACGGTCGTTGATGTGCAGTTCGAAATTGACACGTCGCATGTTCATCTCGCACTTTTGCTGTGGCAGTTTCTCTACTGCCGTGGTTGTGACGAACTTATCCTCATCTGAAGCCACTAGAGTTTTGACAGAGGTCAGGGTCTAGTGGATTCGGATGAGGCGGGGACAGAGGAAACGACTAGCGTTTTTCCGTCCCCAATTGTAGTGCTACGGATTTTTCCAAGCACTATACTGGAGCTAAGTTGTCTAACCTGAGGCTAAACCAGCAAAGAAATATAGATGATTGAGCCGAAACCCAATTAAATAATATTTTTTTACTGTTCTTTTGGCTCCAATATAGTATCTGGAAAATTAGGGCTTTTTAAAGGGCTTTTTTATTTAATATAGTATTATAGCACATATAATATATATTGTCAAGTATTATATTTGTTCGAGTAAGCGTAGCGCATCGAGAACTTTTCGATAAACTCTAAGAAAAATATAAAAGAAAACAGGGCGCTTCCCGCGGGGGAAGCGCCCTGGTGCCGCCTCTTGTGGCAGCGGGCCGTTGGTCTAGTGGCTGCAGCCCGGACATCCGTCGTGGTCGCGTCGCTTGCCGTCGCTGAGCATGGAGAGCAC
>CAYRIU010000033.1:0-65084 GCA_964424615.1 uncultured Gammaproteobacteria bacterium
TGGTGGAGATGAGGGGTATTACACCCCTGTCTGCCAAAAACTTTCACAAATGACTACAAGTTTATCCAATTTGGTGTTTTGGGCAAGCAACTATGAATTGGCAAAATATTACTTGCTGATTTGACAATTTGTTTGAAATACCAAGGTCAACGCTTGATATTTTATAGCCCGAATTATGACGTTTATTCCAAAATTTCGGGCCGAATTTTGGGTAAACGGTCAAAGCCTTTTTAGGCTAAGACTGGTGAAAACTGTGGAACTCGTAAGAGCTCTTTGGCTTTCGCAATTAAGTTTGTTGCACTTATGAAGCAGACGTTTTTTAGGAGTTCGTCGACTCCACTTGCCATTTATCAAAGAATTTAACGTCGAAGATAAAACATCCCCATAAATTAATAACTTTTCAGCTTTTGCTGAATACTACGGTTTATATCGCGCTTTTTGATGTCAGCGCGCTTGTCAAATTTCTTTTTTCCCTTAACTAAGGCCAATTTTACCTTAATTAATCTTCGGCTAGTATACACGGAAATGGGTATTATTGTCAAGCCCTTATTGTCGGTTTTATTGGCTAAACTCAGCACTTCTTTGCGGTGGAGTAGTAATTTACGGTCACGTATAGGATTATAGCTTTTGAGGCTTAGGCCAGCCTTGCTATAAGGGGGGACAAAGAGCTTTTTGAGCCAAGCCTCGCCATGGCGTATAGAAATGAAAGAACCCTTGAAATCCACATGTTTATTCTTGAGAGATTTGACTTCTTGACCAGTCAAAACCAAGCCAGCCTCGAATTCTTCGAGTATTTGGTAGTCACGGCTGACTGTTTTGTTGGTACCCAAAATTGACATAATTGGCAAACAATATACACTTATAGTTGACAATGAGTTATGGTCAACAGCTTGACTATAACACAATTTTCGGCTCATTTCAAAGAAGGGAGGTGCTTTTTATGTCTACGGAAGAGAAACGGAAGCAAAACAGACGTCTGTGGCTAGCCTGGGCTTTGTGGGCTTTTTGGACTAGCGATGAGTGTCTGCAATTCTTGCGTTTGCTCAATCCCCAAGCCGGTTGGCAAGACCTGCGCTTGTCTTTTGACTTGTTTGGCAGATTGCCAGAACAATTGGCAGAAGACTTGTATGCTCGTCTGCATGGCAGGGGAGCGACAGAAGCATGTCGACTGACAAACATATGGTATGATTTGTCTCGTGCCCTAGAAGAGCAGACGGTCTTGGATGATGAGTGGCGAGGGAGATTGAAGTTTTCTGCCTAGAAAACATTGTCACACACTGGAGGTTTTTTTATGAGCCTTAGTCGCCAAGAACTGGAAGCTGAACTGAAGACCTTGGTCGAATGCAATCATTTGACCAATCTCTTGAAGGCAGATGCCCTGACATCCATGTCCGACAGCAATGTGCGTGCCTTGCTGATGCAGGTGCGTGCACATCGTGACATCGAGCTGTGCTTGGCTCGTGATGCCTTGAATCACGGCGAAGATGTGATCGATGACTTCACTGCCGAGGAGATGGCTGCCAACATCAGGGCTTGGGGTGGCATTAGTTGAGTTGCATTCACAACAGCACATTCGCACTTAGAGCCCTGACGCTATGCTTCAGGGCTCTAATCTTTATAAGGTATCAATGACTGATTCCAAGTTTGTGAGTAAATTTTTAGTCAAATAATCAAATTCAATTTTTATTTGTAGATTTTGGTATAGCCAATGGGGATTTTTTTCTTGGAGTAAAGAAATATTTTTGAGATTTGGTTGTTTGATAAAATTGATTGTCAGCCAATGTTTTGTCTGACTTTTTTGATTGCTGATATTGATAATATCTTTGTTTTGGCAAAGTATTTTTATTTTTTGTAAATGCCAGAGATTAGCAATATTTTTTTCAGCTGCTTGATGTATGTTGTTTTCAATTTTTTCTAAGCTCCGTTCTTGGCTAATTTTTTGGTAAAAAATTATTTTTTCAGCAATACTTTTTTTGAAGTCAGTTGGCAGACTAGTATCAATCGGTAATTTTATCTCTACATCGCGCCAGTATTTGACTGGCTGACCTTTGATTTCGCGGATAGTTTCAGAGATGAGCTGTTGGTAGAGTCCGAGGCCTATGGTTTTTACTTTGCCAGATTGGGCTTGGCCCAAGATTTGTCCGACGCCACGCAGCTCTAGATCTTTGTTGGCTACTTTGAAGCCTTCGCCCAAGTTACTAGCTTGCTTCAAGAAACCTAGTCTTTGGCTAGCTAGTTTTGGTAGTTTTTCTGAGCTATGCATGAAATAGGCGTAGGCTTGGCGGTCAGAGCGACCGATGCGTCCGCGTAGCTGATGTAGCTGTGATAGACCAAAGCGATTAGCTTTGTGGACTAGTAGGGTGTTGGCGCGTGGTATGTCTAGGCCATTGGCAATGATGGTCGAACACAATAAGACATCAATCTGTCCAGTATCAAAATCATGCATGACTTGGGCTAATTTTTCGTCTTCCATTTGGCCATGAGCAATAGCTACTTTTATTTTTGGTAAGAGTTTGGTTAATTTTTTGTAAGCTAAATCAATAGTCTCTACTTGATTGTATAGGTAGTATACTTGACCTTGGCGAGCTAATTCTTGCTGTATAGCCTCCACTACAATTTGGTCATTTTCTTCGACTACTTTGGTGATGATATTTTTGCGATCTTTGATTGGGTCATTGATCAGACTGATATCTTTGATCATAGATAGAGCCATGTTGAGAGTGCGGGGGATTGGTGTGGCAGTCAGTGTCAATAAATGTATATTAGCGCGATGTTTTTTGAGCTTTTCTTTGTCTTTGACACCAAAATTTTGCTCTTCGTCAATGATTAGTAGCTGTAATTTTGGAAAATTGATATCCCGTGATAGTAAGCGATGAGTGCCAATGATAATATCAGCTGTACCATCGCTGATGGCTGATAAATTTTTTTTTATTTCTTTTTCTTTTTGCCAACGAGTCATCAGCACTACTTTGACACCAGATTTTTCAAAACGACTGATAAAATTATCATAGTGTTGTTGAGCTAGAAGCGTAGTCGGACAGAGTAGGGCGACTTGGAAGCCATTGGCGACTACTCTGGCTGCTGCTCTCATTGCTACTTCAGTTTTGCCAAAGCCCACATCACCACAGACTAGGCGATCCGATGGATATGGTCGACTGAGATCGTCCAAAGTTTCTGTGATAGCCTGGGCCTGAGAAGGAGTGAGAGTATAGGGAAAACTTTTAGCTATTTCTTCTTCTATTTTTTGTATTTTCAAAGCCGGACTTTTTTGTAATTTGCGGGTAGCCTCAACCAATAATAGCTGATTAGCTAGTTCCCAGGTTTGGTCTTTTATTTTTTTGAGGGTTTGGGGCCAGGTATTACCGACGGATAGCCTATGTATTTTTGGGTTAGCAGGACCTATGTATTTTTCTAGTTTGTCAGCTAGGTCCACTGGTACAAAGAGCGTGTCATTTTCAGCATAGGACAAGACAAAGTATTCGCGAGTCAGGCCGTCGACAGGCATCGTGGTCATTTCTTTGAGTAGAGCAATACCATGATCACGATGGACTACCAAGTCACCGATAGTAAAGTCCGAACGAAATTCTTGGGCTACATAGTCAGTATTTTTGTCCTCAGCAAAAAACAAAGAATCATTGACTAGGATTATTTGTTGTTTTTCAGCATAGATAGCTTGTGGCCAGCTCAAAGCTTGCTGCCAATCATAGAGCGAACACTGAATATTATTTTCTTTGATCAATTTTTGGGCTAGTGTTTTATTTTTAGTGAGCCAGATTATTTTTTCTCCTTTTTTCTGCTCTAAGAAGTAATAATAATTTTTTTGTTGACCTAATATATTATCAATTGACTCAGTTTTGAAGTAATCTTTGCCCAAGGGGTCAAAAATAATTTGGTGGTTATTAATATTATTGTCTAGGGCAATATCTGTATCAGCTATCAGTAAAACTTGCTCTGGCAAAGAAGTGATAAATTTTTCTTTGTGAAAGCTAGACTTTGGCCAAATATCCAGCTCATTTATTGGGTGTTCGGCATAGATTTGGTTGCTAGCAAAATAAACTATTTTTTCTATTTTATTTTCATCATAATTGAGACGAAATATTTTGTTGTCTTGGAAAATATCAACAATAGAGCCACGGATACTAAAAGTAAATTCTGTAAAAGCTTGGGAGTGTCGCTCAAAACCAATTTTTATCAAATCTTCAGTCAAAGTATGGAGATGATAGTATTCGTTGGTATGCAGAGTGATTTTATTTTCATTGAGATCTGACCACTGTGGCGTCAGGCTATCGAGGTTGTTTTTGGTGGTCAAAACAATACTATCCTGAAGGCGATGGAGGGCGATGAGTGTTTCTAGGCTAGCATCGTCTGTATCTGGCCAAGCAATCACTTTTTTTTGATCAATATTTAATTCTTGAGACCAGAGTTTGAGTAAATCCAACCAAGTTTTTATTTCTTTATTATTTTCCAAAATACACAAAACCGCCCTATTTTCCTGAAAGAGGGGGGTGTGAAATAGAGCTAGACTAAGACTTGCACTATCTGCTGCTGTAGCAATGCGGACTTTCACTATATTTATATTATTTGTGCCCTATCATAACAAAAAAATTCTATTTTGACAACCTATAAATGCTAAAACTAGATGTTTGTTTGCGTTTATTAAGAGAAAATAGAGTTTAAGTATAAAAAAGACTTATTTACTTAATAAGTCTTTCTAATAAGCTATTTTTCGTGAGGCGGGAAAAAATTCAATAGATCTTCTTTTCTTAATAACAGTAAGTCATCAGCCACTTTACTCAAGCCAAACGATTGATTGCTAGGAAAACCAATATATTTAACTTTCTTTTTGAAAGAATGCACTTCTTCAATAGCTGGCACTAAATCAGTATCAGAACTTATTAAAATAGCTTGGTCATATTCATTAAGACGAGCCATCCTTATCATCTCTACAGCAATTCTGACATCCACGCCTTTTTCATGAAATGATTTGTCAGGATGTTTTATAATAGTGCCTAAAACAGTAGGGATATTATGCTGTTGCAAGCAAGCAATCAATCTTTGTTGGTCAGCATACATTGTTTCTGATTTTTTATCGCCAGCATGCCTTTTTATAGCGCCAATATAATATCTAACTCCAACCAACTCATTATTTTGGCAGAGGAATTTTCCAAAAGCAGTATAGTCAAATTTTAATAAGCTAATTGACTTATCATTTATCAATTTTTTCCCGCCTCGATAGAAATTACTGCCGTCTATAAATACAAAACATCTCATATTTTTTTCTCTAAAAAACTGCCATCCCAAGGATCTTGAGAGGGCAGTGAGATTAAGTACTTTCAATATATAGTAGGAGCCAATATTTGTCAAGAAATTGAGATATATCTTAATATTTCAGCAATTCATAGTTTTTATTCAGAGGATTAATAGAATAACATCTCGCCCCGCTACTAGTGAGTAGCGGGGTCAATATAAAGTAAATGTGTATATTTTGGCTAAAATAAGTCTAAAGATTATACATTTTACCTAATATTAGCCAAAATATATATTGTTACCCCCCCAAGACCTTGACAAATTTTGCCAAAAGGAGTATAATTATATATTAATTAGATCATTTAAATATTACTTGCGAAACAATGTAGTCATAGCCAAAAGTGACCGAAGGTCACCCTGAACTTGTTTCAGGGTCTAGTTTGAAGAGATTCTGAATCCGCCGGTTGGCGGATTAGAATGACGACGTAAGTCGGTTATTTCTGGCTATGACTACCAAACTGGTAGCCCGCTAGCAGTGTACGGCACATGTGCCAAACAAGGAGTGAAGACATGTCTTCGTATTCCGAAGGTCAGACCCATCAGCTGATGAATAGCTTGGAAGCTGTCGGCTACACCGCCGACGACATCACCAAGCTTGGTCAGTCCAAGCACCTGCCGCAGATCAAGGATGTGCTTTACGGCCACGCTGTCATCAGTTACCACCAGCCCATCATCGACTGCGACGCCGCGCCCTTCCTGCCCAACGGCTGGAGTGTGGAGAAGCATACCAAGGGCGGTCAGTTCGAGTGGAACCCCACGCGGGTGAAGCTCTATCTGGCCAAGAGCCAGAAGCCCGGCAAGTTCGTCGAGGGCAACCAGCTCCGCAAGGAGCTGGAAGGACAAAAGGTCCTGAACGCTAACGTTCTGGACGACCTGCTCGCCAACCCCACCTTCATCCCCGAGGAGTGGAAGGGCAAGGCGGTCTTCTTCTGGGGGACCATCTACCGCAGCCGCGCTGGTCTCTTCGTGTGCTATCTCGGCTGGAACGACGGCAAGTGGGGCCGGGGCTGTAGTTGGCTCGGCGACAACTTCTACGATAACGGTCCCGCCGCGGTTCTCGCAAGTATCCCCGCCTGCAACGTCTGAGCGTAGTGATGGCGGGCAGGTAAGTCCTTTGGACTTTGTCCGCCAGCTGGCGGATGGATCTCCTTAGATCTTTAGACCTTAGTCCTTGGGCTGCGTTTCTCTCAAGCTCCGTGTTCACCTCGTGTGGATGCGGAGCTTCTTCTTTTTTTAATTTTATTTTTTTCTCTTAGGCTTAATTAGATATCTGATAATCTTGTTTTATCTAGGTTTAAAATCCTCTAAGTCTTCCCTTTTTTAAATAATTTGCTATAATATAGGCCTTATAATTAGTATAATTTAAAAATAAGATGCAAAAGTTTAAATCACTTATCTTGTTTCTTTTGGAAATTGCTGTTTTATCGGCAGTTTTATTTTTTTTACGAGACAAGCTAGTACACAGTCACAATCATGAAATCAAAGAATATATGACTATGCTGGTAGACATTGCCTTTTTGGCTTTGTTTGCTTCTTTTGGTGGACGCTTGGCAAAGATGTTAAAGATTGCTCCAATGGCTGGCAAGATTATCATGGGTATAGTGGCTGGCCCGGCTTTGTTGGGGGTGATAGATCCCTATGCTCATGGTGTGGAACTTGCGCGTTTAGCCGGTGTATTGTTTATTTTGTTTGAAGCTGGTTTGCATTTTGATATGGAGCTACTCAAGAAAAATTTTCTTATTTCTACCATCATTGCTTTTGTCGGAGTTTTGATACCCTTGATTAGCTTTGCTTTACTAGGACATTATGTGATACATCTAGCTTGGGTACCAAGTATTTTCTTGGGTGGTATTTTTACTGCTACTTCCGTTGGTTTATCAGTCGAGGCTTTGAAACGGGCTGGTAAGCTAGAAACCAATATCGGTAATCAGATAGTGGGAGCAGCGGTGATTGATGATATCTTGGGCGTTATTGTTTTGACTGTGCTAGCCAAGCTATCATCTACTGAAGAAGTAGTCGGGGGCATCAACCCTTTTGTGTTGCTGGCTATCAGTGTTGTTGGTTTTGCTTTGGCTACATATTTCTTGTGGCAGTGGGGCGTAGCTCACAAGATTGCTACTTATCTTGGCAATAAGTATTCTGATAATAGCACAGGCATTTTTACTAGATTTTTCTTTGGTATGCTGATGCTTGGCGGATCATTGGCTGCGGTCATTGGTCTAGAGCCAGTTTTGGGAGCTTTTGGTATGGGTGTAGTCTTGTCCAAAGTTGATAATGAGATCAAGCATCACACTTGGGAAAAAATTGAAGGCTATATGCATATTTTTGTTGGTGGCTTTTTGGTCAGTATTGGTACTATGTTACCAAAATCAGCTGTCACGGATTACAGAGTGTGGCTCTGGGCCATCTTGTTTATGATCATAGGTTTTGGTGGCAAATATCTGACAAAATATTTGATAAAGGATAAGCATGAGGGTGTGTTGGTTGGCTTGGCTATGACTATTCGTGGTGAAGTGGGCTTGGTCTTCGTGGCCGTAGCTCTAGCTAACAAAGCCCTAGATGAGACCATGGCTTCGGCTGCACTACTCGCGGTTATTCTAGTTACAGTTGTTGGTGCTATTTTGTTTGAAAAAGCAGTCATGAAAGAAAAACAACCAGCAGCAGTAGTTTAGTCTTTTCTTTTTCTTTTCTCACAAAATGTACTATAATTAAAGCCTAATCATTAATTTTATTCATTATGATGTTTGGTTATTTTCTGATTATTTTAGGCATTTTTATCTTGCTCAAGGCTATGGGCATCATTGTTGCTAGCTTTTGGGGTTATTTTTGGGGCATTGCCTTGGTAGTCTTGGGTTTTAGCATGATCAACAAAAAAGGTGATCGTTGCTGCTGGGGTTGGTGTAGTCACAAAAAAGATCATCAACACAAAGACCAGAATCAGGCTTAATGCAACAAGTAAAAAGTGATAAAATTATTGAATTGGTCATAAACAAGTCCAAGTTTGTTGGCTTGGCTTGTTTTGTTTTTAGTCGCACGGAAATTGAAAATAGATTAGCTTTGCTCAAAAAAGAATTTTCTGATGCTAGTCATATTGTCTATGCTTATCGGGTGATGGAAGATGGGTGTTTAAGAGAAAAATTTTTTAATAGTCACGAGCCCAATGGCTCGGCTGGTAAACCGCTGCTTTATCTTTTGCAAAAAAAAGAATTGATGAATAGTATGCTAGTTGTAGTGCGATACTTTGGTGGTAAAAAATTAGGCGTCGGTGGCTTGGTGCGAGCTTATACTCAGAGTGCCCAATTGGCTCTTGAAGATAATATAAAAGAAGCGTAATGCCGATAATCAGTAAAAAAATAAAACACCAAGGGCAAGAATTGGTTTTTAATATCAAGAGGCGAGCGAGGATAAGGTATGTGCGTCTGTCTATAGATAGTGCTGGTACTCTGACACTGACGGCCCCAAAATCTTATCCGTTTTTTTTATTAAAATTATTTGTGACTAAAAAATGGTCTTGGATCCTAGAAAAAAGTGAACAGAAAAAAAATAGCAAAAGTTTATTAGCTATCAAACATACTAAAGCGGAAATAAATCATTATAAAAAAATTACTAAACTTTTAGTTTTGGAGCGTTTAAAATATTTTAATCAATATTATAATTTTAATTTTAAAAATATTTCCGTGCGTGATCAAAAAAGTCGCTGGGGCTCTTGCTCATCGAGAGGTAATTTGAATTTTAATTATCGCCTGAGTTTGCTACCTTTAGAATTAGCTGATTACATCATTGTGCATGAATTGTGTCATCTGCAAGAAATGAATCATAGTAATAATTTTTGGCAACTAGTGGCTCAAACTCAGCCAAACTATCAGCAGCTAAAAAAACAATTAAAAAGTCTTGTTTGACATTGGTTTTTATTTTTGTTAATCTCTGAAAGTCAAAATATTGTTCATCGTCTGGGCACCGTAGGGTCATGCCTACTCCGCCGGGCTGGTAGCTGGTATTTTCTTGGCATGTCACGAGCACTGCTTGCTGATGTCTCAGGATATGGCTCTGCTACTGCCCAGAGCCAACAAATCAACTACCTACCTTACGGTGCCTCAAATTTTCCAACCGCTCAAGTCGATACTTGGGCGGTTTTCTTATTTTTTTAAATTAGATAATGTATATAACAATATAAATTATATAAATTGTCAAGAGCTGGTTAAGCTCTGTTTATTTTGGTAAAATTAGAACAATTATTTGTAAAAAAATTATGTCAGAAAAAAAATATCAAAGACCAAATTGGGACCAGTATTTTATTGCTATTACCAAGATTATTGGCACACGCAGTTCTTGCGATCGTTTGCGAGCGGGCGCAGTTTTAGTCAAAGATAATCGTATCATTGCCACAGGATACAACGGTGCGCCTCAGGGCTTGCCAAACTGTGATGAAGTCGGACACATGATGGAGGAGGGGCACTGTGTGCGTACTATTCACGCTGAGCACAATGCTATTTTGCAAGCGGCTAAACTATCTGGCACTAGTACAGATGGCACTACTCTATACATGAAATATTTACCTTGCATCCATTGTTGTAAATATATAGTAGCTGCTGGCGTCAAACGCATTGTCTATGTAGCTGACTATCGAGCCTCTATAGCTACAGAATATTTGAAGAGTGCTGGTATTGATGTTGATCAATATCAAGAAAATCACGACTGGAATAATATGATAGTTGATTTATTTTCTAAAGATATAGAAGTCATGCACCCCAAAGAGGGTGATGTAAAAATTGAAGAAGACTAAAATGGAAAAAAGAATTTTTGGTTTTATCGGCATGATAGCTAGTGGCAAAGATACAGCGGCAGATTATTTAGTAAAAAATTATCAAGCTCAGCAAATAAAATTTTCTAGTAGTTTGACCGATGTGTTGAATCGCCTATATATACCCACCGTTCGAGAAAATTATCAAATACTTTCCAAAAGTTTACGAGAAAATTTTGGTCAAGATTTGTTTTCTAAAATAGTAGCTAGCGATGTCAGCAGTGCCACAGCAAGTGTAGTAGTAGTTGATGGTGTCAGACGACCAATGGATATTGAAAATTTGAAAAATATTCCAGGTTTCAAACTAGTAGCTATCGAAGTGGATGCCAAAACTAGATTTGAACGCATCAAAAATAGAAAAGAAAAACAAGATGATGCTACCAAGACTTGGGAAGAGTTTCAAGCTGAGGATAAAGCTGAAGCAGAGATAGCTATCCCTGATCTCATGCAACAAGCTGATATAAAAATTGATAACTATGGCACTTTAGAAGATCTATATAAACAACTTGATAATTTGCTAAAATGAAACAATATTTAGATCTGTTACAAAAAATAATGGACGAAGGTGTCGATAAAGGTGATAGAACTGGCGTCGGCACTAGGAGTGTTTTTGGTGCGCAGGCTAGATTTGATCTGGCTGATGGTTTCCCCTTATTGACTACCAAAAAAATGTTTTTAAAGGCCATCATCCATGAATTGATTTGGTTTGTCAGAGGTGATACCAATTTGAAATATCTGGTAGACAATGGCGTGCGTATCTGGAACGAATGGCCATTTCAAAAATATTTGGAAGCCAATAATTTGGCTACTAAGTATCCAAAGTATACACCAGAGTGGGAAGAGCAGATGCAAATTTATGTTGAGAAAGTAAAAACTGACGAAAAGTTTGCTAAAGAGTGGGGCGATCTAGGGCCGATCTATGGTAAGCAGTGGCGTGATTTTGGTGGCGTTGACCAGCTCAAAGATGTCATTGAACGCATCAAGACTAATCCAAATGATAGACGTATGATAGTATCAGCTTGGAATCCGCCAGAAATACCCAAGATGGCCTTGCCACCTTGCCATTGTTTTTTTCAGTTTTATGTCGCTGATGGTAAGTTATCTTTACAAATGTACCAAAGAAGTTGTGATACTTTTTTGGGTGTACCGTTTAATATAGCGTCTTATTCATTACTATTGATGATGGTAGCGCAAGTGACTGGACTGAAGCCCGGTACCTTTGTTCATGTTTACGGTGATTTGCATATTTATCAAAATCATTTTGAGCAAGTCAAAGAGCAATTGTCTCGTATCCCTAGGAAATTGCCAACTATGAAAATAAATTCTAACGTCAAAAATATAGAGGATTTTAAATTTGAGGATTTTACTTTAGAAGATTATGATCCGCATCCTACTATCAAAGCACCGATCGCTGTATAAATATGAAAAAAACAACTATTAGTATCATAGTAGCTATTGCTCGCGACAGGGGAATAGGCTATCAAAATAAATTATTGGTGCATTTGCCACCAGACTTGAAACACTTCAAAGCTATCACTTCTGGTCATGCAATCATCATGGGTCAAAACACTTTTGTGTCTATCGGTAAATCTTTGCCCAATAGAGAAAATATTATTTTGTCTTTGGATAAAAATTTTCAAGCTGACGCTTGTCGAGTTTTTGATAATATAGAAACTGCCTTAGAATATGCTAAACAGTCAGAGCAAACAAAAAATCCAGAGAATCCAGAAATATTTTTTATTGGAGGTGCTTCTATCTATAAACAAGCCATCCAATATGCTGATAAATTGTATGTTACTTTGATTGATGCTCAATATCCGGCCGATACTTTTTTTCCAGATTATAGCGATTTTAAAAATATCATCAAAGAAGAAGAGCAAGAATATGAGGGCTTAAAATTTAAATTTTTGGAATTAATAAAATAATAATATTGAGCGTAGCCGAAATATGAAAATTAAAATAAAAAAATTAGTACCAGAAGCTATATTACCACAAGTTTCTCGCGTGGGTGATTGTGCTATGGATCTGGTGTCTTGTAAAGATTATTCATTAAATCCTGGCGAAAAAATATTGGTTTCTACTGGTATTGCTGTAGAGATTCCAGCTGGCTTCTGGGGTAATATTAGAGACAGGTCGGGACTAGCTGGCAAACATGGCTTGCATACTCTAGCTGGAGTTATTGATCCAAATTATCGTGGTGAAATTTTGGTAGCGATTATTAATTTGGGTAAAGAATCTTATCAGATCAAATGTGGTGATCGGATTGCTCAGATGTTGATTCAAAAATTTGAAGATATTGAAATAGAAGAGGTGCATAATTTGGAGGAGAGCAATAGAGGGGCTAATAATTTTGGCTCTAGTGGATATTAAAATAATATATGCCATTTTCATCAAAAAATATTATTGCTATAGTAGGTGCTTCCAATAATCCAGAAAAATATGGCCATAAAGTTTTGGCTGATTTACAGGCGGCCGGTTGGCAGGTAATCCCTATCAACCCAAAAGAAGAAAATATTTTGGGTCTCAAAGTTTATCATTCTATTTTGGATGTACCAAAAAAAATAGATGGTGTAGTTTTTGTGACACCACCAGTAGTAACCAAACAAGTTTTGACGGAGGTGAATAAATTGTGCATTCAAGATGTCTGGTTTCAGCCTGGTTCTGCCAATCAAGCAATTGTAGATTTTTGTCAGGTCAATGACATGCATTGTATCAATGACGCTTGTATCATGGTACAAAAAAATAATTTAAAATAAAAATTGTATTAAGAAAAGCGATTTTTATGAAACAATATTTTGTTTATATTTTAGCCAGTAAGAATAATAAAGTTATCTATATTGGTATTACTGATGATCTAGTGGGAAGAGTTTGGCAACATAAAAATGATGTAGTTGAAGGCTTTACCAAAAGATATCAAGTGCACAAGTTGGTATATTATGAAATTATAGAAGATGTGACGGAGGCAATTTTAAGAGAAAAAAGAATGAAGAAATGGAAGCGTCAATGGAAAAATAATGTGATAAATGGATTTAATCCTAATTGGGATGATTTGTATGATCAATTATAACACAATATATTATTAGATTTTGCATTTTATTTTGTCATTCCTGCGAAGGCAGGAATCTAGCTTGAGTAATGTTTAAGCGAGATCCCGCAACAAGTGCGGGATGACAGGTATAAAGCTGCGGATTCCAGAATGACAATAGAAACATTATGCCAGGAAAATTCATAGTATTTGAAGGCGGAGAAAAATCAGGTAAAAGCACACAAATAGAGTTGCTGCAAAAATATTTGGAAAACAAAAATTACCAAGTAGCTTTGACGCGCGAGCCGGGAAGCAAGCTATCAGAAATCACGCAGAGCATTAGAGAAATTATTTTGAATAATAAAAATACTAGTTTGACGGCTCGCGCTGAATTATTACTTTTTTTGGCTGATCGTGCCCAGCATACTGAGGCAATTGTTCGGCCAGCTTTGGCCAGCGGGCAGATTGTCTTGAGTGACAGGTTTGATGGATCTACATTTGCCTATCAGGGGGCAGCACGCCACTTGGAGCTTGAAGAGATAAAACCCCTGAATAATTGGGCAAAAAACGGACTAAATCCTGATTTAGTGGTATACTTAGACATAACACCAGATCAAGCTGCTGAGAGATCGCGAGATGATAAGCATGACCGTCTGGATGCAGAAAGTCGAGCCTTTCATGAGGCTGTGCGTGCTGGCTATCTAGAGCAAGCCAAGCAGCCAAATTGGTTTACAGTTTCAGCACTTGGTGACATCCAAGACATTGCTGTGAAAATTCAAGAAGCAGTAGATAAGATAATTTAATATATGTCAAAATACGAAACAATTATCGGTTTAGAAATTCACTTGCAGCTTAAGACCAAGAGCAAGATGTTTTGCTCATGCTCCAATGATGGTGAAAATCAAAAACCCAATACTACAGTCTGTCCAATTTGTTTGGGGCATCCTGGTACTTTGCCAGTGGTAAACAAAGAAGCGATAAAATTAGCTGTGCTTTTGTCTACGGCTTTGGGATTTAAAATAAATAAAAAATCTAAATTTGATCGTAAGAATTATTTTTATCCAGATTTACCAAAGGGCTATCAGATTTCTCAGTTTGATGAGCCATTGGCCTCCGAGGGACATCTGATCATCGAACACAATGATAAAAAAATAAGGATTGGCATCGAGCGTTTGCATGTCGAGGAAGACTCCGCCAAAAATATTCATCACAAAAATGAAACCTTAGTAGATTTTAATCGAGCTGGTACGCCACTCGCTGAGATAGTGACCAAGCCAGATTTTCGTGATCCAGCCCAAGCTAAGATATTTGCTCAAGAGCTACGTCTGATTGCCCGCTACCTTGGTGTCTCTGATGCTGATATGGAAAAAGGTCATATGCGCTGTGATGCTAATATTTCATTGCGACCAAAAGGTGATACCAAGCTTTATGCTAAGACAGAAATTAAAAATATCAATTCTTTCAAGTCTTTAGAAAAAGCTTTGCTCTATGAAGTAGAGCGTCAGACCAAACTATGGGATAAGAAGCAGGCACCAAAAATCACTGCTACTCGTGGCTGGGATGATGATCAGCAGATTACTGTCGAGCAGAGGACCAAAGAGGGCTCGGCTGATTATCGCTATTTCCCAGAGCCTGATTTACCACCTCTAATTATTGATAAAGAAATTTTAGATTTTGCTAAACAAAATTTACCAGAGCTGCCCTTAGCCAAGCAATTTCGTTTTCGTAAAGAGTATGGTCTCAATGCTGAGGAAGCTAGATTTTTGGTCAATGAAAAATTTTGGTCAGGCTACTATGAAGAGGTGATGAGTGAATTACGCGCTTGGCTCTGTCGCGATGAGAAGATCCACCCCGATAGTGATGAGGCTGATAAAATTTGGGATGAGCACAAAGCTAAATTTGCTCGCCTTACTTTTACTTGGCTGAGCAATGAATTGTTTAAATTGCTGGGTAATTATTCGGATTTTCATAAAGTAAAAATCAGCCCGGAAAATATGGCTGAATTAATAAAGCTAGTTTATCAAAAGAAAATCAATAATCCGAGTGCGCAAAGCATCTTGGTGAAGATGGTAAAAACTGGCGATGATCCATCGGTCCTAGCTGAAAAGATGGACATAGCTCAGATCGATGATGCTGGCACGCTAGAAGATATGGTGATGAAAGTTATCATGCTCCATCCTCAGCAAGTAGAGCAATATCGCTCTGGTAAAATAGCTCTATTGCAGTTTTTCTTGGGCCAAGTGATGAGAGAAAGTAAGGGTAAAGCTAATCCACAGAAGATAGAGGAGATAATAAAAGAGAAGTTAAAGTAGTTAAAAAAACATTTACTCAGACTGTCATTCCCGCGAAGGCGGGAATCTACCATTATTTTGCCGATTGGCCAATCAGTGGTAGATCCCGCATCAAGTGCGGGATGACAATAAAGTAAATGGTTTTTTTATTTTAAGAATTTATTTATCTCTTTTTCTATATCCACAAGGTTTAAATTCCAATGTATTTTGATACCTTGTTTTTCCATACGGCGAAACCAAGTCATCTGACGCTTGGCATAGTGACGAGTATTTTTTTTGATGAGCTCGGTAGCCTCAGTTAGGCTGATCAAGCCATCTAGATACTGGATGATTTCTTTGTAGCCAATACCACTCAAGGCATGATTGTCTTTGTCCTGATATTGGGCATAGACTTTTTTTACTTCGTCTATGAGTCCAGTGGCTATCATCTGCTCCACACGCTGATCAATTTTTTTGTACAGCGCTTCACGCTCTTGGTCAAGTCCAAAAATCAAATAGTCAAAAGGACAATTTTCAGTTTTTTGATCATTTTTTAAACTAGCCCTGAAAGCCAAAGTATATTCTAGGGCTCGTAAAACGCGAACTTTGTTTTTGGTATCAATACTGTTTAAAATCTCAGGGTCAGAAATTTCTAATTGCTTGATCAATTGCTCCAAAGTGTAGTGATCCAATTCCTTGCGTAAAGCTAGATCAGTTTTGGGTAATTGGTAGTTTTGTAAAATAGAGGAGAGATAGAGGCCAGTGCCACCGCAGACTATTGCTAACTTGTGATTTTTATTGATTTCTTCAATTGTTTTGAAAGCCGCTTCTTGCCAATCATGCAGAGAATATTCTTGATCGGGTTTTACTATATCCAGCAAATAATGTTTGATGCCATCCTGTTCTTCTACGGTAGTCTTATTGCTACCAATATTTAGCTCTTGGTAGATTTGTCGGGAATCAGCAGATATTACTTCGCCATTAAATTTTTTGGCAATATCAATAGCCAAGGCCGATTTGCCAGAAGCAGTCGGACCAAGGATGATTATGATTTTGGATTTAATATTAGGCATCTAATTTTTTGTGACAGGTGAATATATAAAATTAAACATAAATAGATATAATGAAATTATAACATCATAGCTACGAAGGGGCAATTTACAAAAACAGCCCTGAGCAAGGTTGAAAGGCTGTTCATGGTTTTGTTTACCGTAATAAAAATTTTCTCTATTGTTATAGAATAATTTGGCAGTTTATTAAGATAATTCTTTGGGGTGGTAGTACTTATTAACATTAAAATATTCACCAGGCTCTGCAAAACGCCATATTAGCCAATCTTCATATGTTCCATTCCATTTTTTTGCTCGCAAAACACCATATCTTCCATTACTAGGAGTATGTGTGTGGTATAAAGTCCTGTCAGGACCCAAATATAATTCTTCGGTTGATCCATAAATGTCTCCCGCATTTCTACGATCATAAGCAATACTTTTTGATCCCTCTGGAAGCTCTACTATTTCATTACCACCAATGCATCGGTTAAAAATAGCCTCTATTTCCTCGGCGTTGTATACATTTTTAATTTCACCCTCCTGAATAGTTGTATTACTATCAGGTATTTTTGGTCCATTAACTTCTGCTTCTGGCGTTTCAAATTTTTCTTTCGGCATAGTTTTATAGTTAATTATTTATATTTTATATACTCATAATAGTTTTTTATTACGGCGTACAACAGGACAGCGTATGCTAGGTCGCCAATGAATGGGACACTATATTTATGACTAAGTCGAGCACCCAATAGAGCGAGGTATGTAGGAATAAACTTATATATTATTAGATTATATAAATTTTATCTGGATTAATAGATTATGATGTAGCTTCTAGACGATTGATAGCTTCTTCAAATTGTTCAATAACTACGGAAACTTCCTTAGCTAGCTCTTCTTCTGTGAGCATATCTTCCTCATGTGGACCTTGTGCGTTCGTACTCTGATGAGAACCTGTGGCCGTTGGTTCATTATCCGTCCAAAATCGGATACTTCTTATATCATGATTGAAGCCTGCTGGCCAAGCGTCATAAGTGCTAATTTCTCCGATTTTTTCTTTTTCTAAATATCGCAGAATCCTTTTTATTGTTAGGGCACCTGGTTCTTTGGCTACAAATTTGAAGATAGTAGCTTCTTCATCTTCGTTAAAATTAGTTTTTACCTTTTTTTTCTCTTCGTCAGTCGAGTCTAAAGTAAGTTTGCCAGCCTTTTTTAATTCTCGGAGTCTTTCAAAGATACGAGTTGACATTTCAAATAATTGTCTAGCACATTGCTCACGGACAGTGGTACTTTCTGGTCGTTTATTTAATTCCGCCTCATGTTTAGCAGCGTTTTCTCTGAGACGCTGTTCAATATCGGCGGGATTCGTGTAGATGCTTTCTCTTTCCATCCCCATACTTTTATAAGTAATTTATTAATAATATATGTTAGTATAACATAATAATTTATAATTTTCAACTTGCTTTAAAGATAAAATTTACTTCATTTTATCAGTGTATATTTGCACTATACCTTCAGTTTATCTCCAATCAGCCAAAAAGTAAATACAACAAAATGCCCGCTGGCTTTTTACCATGTCATTGCGAGCGAACGGAGTGAGTGCGGCAACCTATAAACTCGTAGATTGCTTCGTCGTCTTTCGACTACGCTCGAGACTCCTCGCAATGACATTAATAAGTCATCAGCTGGCTTTTATTGCCTATCTCCAATTAGTGCAAAAGTAAATTAAGTAACCTTGACATTTATTTAAATTAATATTATGATATACTGTTTGTGAAGATTCACGTGTTCCGGCCTTGAAAGAGTGTCTGAGTAGTAAGGGGGTCTTCATGGAAAAGAGGAGTAGGAATTGGGACGCGCTCGTGACTGCTGTCAACGAGCTGCATGGTGTGTTGCAGGAGAAGCCTGACGACAAGAAGTTGCCCTTTCAAAGAAGTCCCGGTGGTATCTTGAATGCCTATCGGGAAGGCGACCTGAGCTTCGATGATGCAGTAATGCATCTCGAAGATTGGGCTGGCAAGTAGCTAGCTCGATCCAGAGTTTGGTGATGCTAGAGACCTTGGTAGTATCACGTCAGTGAGTACCAGGGTCTTTTTTATTTCATGACAAATTAATGGGATTCCCGCCTGCGCGGGAATGACGTGGAGATCTCTGCTTCCACACCCCAATTCAAAGCTTTGGTAATTTTTATTTTGACAAATCCACCAATAGCTAGTGGTTTTTTGCTGGATATTTTGACAGTAGTGTAGTTAGCCAGTTTTCCCATATTGAGGTAATTTTGGCCTATTTTTTTATTTTGGTCAATCAAAACCAATGCTGTTTGATCAACTAATCTTCTATTAAAAGCCAAAGATTGTTGCCCAATGAGTTTATTGAGTTCTTGCCAACGTTTTTTCTTTTCTAGCTTCGGCACATCATCTTTGAACATTTTGGCAGCAGCTGTGCCTGCTCTACTAGAGTATTGAGCGAAGTAGGCGGTGTTGTAGTTTACTTCTTTTACTAAGTCCAAAGTTTCTTGGAATTGCTTGGCTGTCTCAGTTGGGAAGCCGACAATGATATCAGTGGAGATAGCTATATCAGGAATACTGGTGCGTATTTTTTTTATTAATTTTTTGTAATGAGTGATAGTGTAGTGACGATTCATTTTTTTGAGGATGACATCAGAGCCAGATTGTACTGGTAGATGTAGATAGTGCGTCAGATTTTTGGCTTTGGCCATCACAGCGATCAGATCATCTGACATGTCATAGGGGTGGGAGGTCAAAAATTTTAGCCAAAAATTATCACCCAATTTATCAATTTTTTTTAGGAGCTCGGGAAATTTGATTTCAACTTTGATATCTAGTCCGTAGCTATTTACATTTTGACCCAACAAAATTATTTCTTTGTAATTGGCTTGCAATAATTTTTTGACCTCAGCAATTATATCTTTACTTGGGCGAGAGGTTTCACGGCCACGAGTATGGGGCACAGCGCAGTAGGTACAAAATTTATTACAGCCAGTCATGATTGGCACATAGGCACGATAGCTAGAGTAGTAGCTAGGGTCAATACTAAAAAAGCTAGGCAAGGATAATTTTTCTTCTGGTTGGATGTTTTGTAAATCTGAGGTTAGATTTTCTAGGTGATTGATATCAATAAACAAATCAAACTTGCCAGCTAATTTTTTGCGGTCAGCCGGTAAGACACAGCCAGAGAGTAAGGTGACTAGTGGTCTTTTTTCTTTGACTAGTTGCCATTCGCGCAGTTTGCCGTAGATGCGATCAACGGCTGCTTGGCGAACTGAGCAGGCGATAATGCCAATCAAATCAGCTTCGTTTTCATTTTTAGTTTCTTTGTAACCCAAACTAGTCAAAACTGTGGCTAGTCTTTCAGCATCAGACATGTTCATCTGACAGCCAAAGATTATTAAATGAAATTTCTTCGTATTTTTTTTCATTAGATTACTTCGTTGTCATGCGATCCGGACTCTATCTGTCCGGAGTGAGTGATGCGGATAAATTCGGCATTGGCTCTTAGCTCATTGAGATTTCTGGCATTGCCATAGCTCATACCAGAGCGTAGACCACCAACAAAAGTATTGATGATATTTTGGACTGGTCCACGATAGGGGACTCTAGCTTCTATACCTTCTGGCGTGATTTGGTTTATTTTTTCTTTGGCATCTGGTCTGGATAGCGCAGCGGTGAGTGAAGCCATGCCACGAGAGATTTTGTATTGACGGCCTTTGTAGTTGAGAGTAGGGCCGGGAGTTTCCTCAGTGCCAGCAAATTGTCCGCCTATCATGACACTGTCAGCACCAGCTGCCAATGCCTTTACTAGATCAGCAGGTTGCTTCACACCACCATCAGCAATCAGTGGTACTCCGGTAGCTTGGCAGATAGGAGCGATATTAAAAATTGCAGTCAATTGAGGTACACCAAAGCCAGTGGTAATTCTAGTGGTACATATAGAGCCTGGTCCGATACCGACTTTGACACCTTGGACACCAGCGGCGATCATGTCTTTGGCTGCTTGAGCTGTTGCAATATTGCCACCAATGATATTGATATTGGGGTAAGTGTTGCGGATTTGTTCGATGGAGCGTAGGGCGTTGATGGAGTGTCCATGAGCAATATCCATGACTAGGACATCTACTTCAGCTTCGATCAAAGCTTTGGCGCGCTCCAAAAATCCATCTCGGACACCGATAGCCGCACCGACCAAAAGTCGGCCCTTGCTATCTTTGCTAGCTTGGTGATTGTTCAAATTGCGACTAATGTCAGTAGCGGTCATCAGTCCCATGATGTTGAATTCGGCATCTACTAGAGGTAGCTTTTCTATCTTGTAGGTCTTCATCAAGTTTTTAGCTTCTTCTGGGCTGATGGACTGAGCAGCGGTGATGAGTTTACTTTTGGGAGTCATGAGCTCTGATACAAGAGTATTGTCATTGTAGGCAAAGAGCATATCACGGTGAGTGATGATACCTAGCAATTTGCGTCCATCATCAGTGACCAAAAAACTAGTGCAGTTCAATTCATTTATTTTAGCCTTGACTTCCGCTAGAGTGTTGTGGGATTTGACAGTAAAAGGGTTGTCTATGATGACATATTGTTTTCTTTTGACTTTGATTACTTCTCGTGCTTGGGTCTCTATATCACAAAAACGATGGATGATACCGATGCCACCAGCTAGCGACATGGCAATAGCCATACGACTCTCAGTGACAGTGTCCATATTGGCACTGACTAGAGGTATTTTCAAAGATATGTTTTGTGTCAGTTTGGTAGTGATATCGACATCTTGTCTAGATTCTACGGTAGATTTTTTTGGCACCAATAAAACATCATCGTAGGTAAGCGCGGTCTTGATTTCCATATTATTTTTCTTTCTTTAGAGACTTAGATCACGATTTTTGATTTGGGTTTTTATTTTGTCGATGAATTTTTGTTTTTCTATATTGAGTAAATCTTTTTGTCCGCGTACTCTGACTGCCAAATCTTCAGAGCCCATTTCTTTGTCACCAATGACTAGAGTGTATGGTACTTTTTCGTGGGAAGATTTGCGTATTTTGTTGCCGACTGTTTCTGCACTTTCATCAATTTCTACACGGATGTTTTCAGCTTTAAAATCTTCAGCAATTTTGTGACAAAAATCTATATGATTTTCACCGACGCTGATGATTTTGACTTGGACAGGGGAGAGCCAGACCGGGAAATTACCAGAGTAGTGTTCAATCAAGAAAGCAATGACACGTTCTAGAGCTCCGACTGAGGAGCGGTGTATGACCACACCTTTTTTCTCCTGACCATTTTTATCAGTGTGTACTAGTTTGAATCTTTCCGGCATGACAAAGTCATATTGGACAGTGAAAGCTGTATCTTCTTTACCGATGACATTTTTCATTTGGATGTCGATTTTTGGTCCATAGAAAGAAGCTTCGTCTGCTACCGCCACAAAATCACGTTTTATTTCTTGTAAAACTTCTTTGAGAGTATTTTCAGCCTGATCCCAAGCTTGGTCATCTTTGTAGTACTTTTCTTCATCTTGTCTGTTGCCTAGGGACAAGCGATAGGTGAAATCCTTACCAAATTCTAGACCAAAAGTATTGGCAATATATTCGATCAAGTCCAAAGCACCCTTGACTTCTTGTTTGGCTTGTTCAGTATCAGCGCAGATAATATGAGCATCAGCCAAGCAAAAACTTCTGACACGAATGAGTCCAGTAAGCTCACCAGATTGCTCATAGCGATAGAGCTTGGCCAGCTCAGCAATACGCATTGGTAATTCACGATAGCTTCTTGGTTTGCTCAAGTACAGTTCAAAATGATGAGGACAGGACATTGGTCTGAGCATGAACTCCTCATCGTCAATTTTTATAGGGGCGTACATGGAATCTTTGTAGTAGGGATAGTGTCCGGATTTTTTGTATAAATCAACTTTAGCAACATCGGGAGTATAGACGTGTTGGTAGTTGCGTTTTATTTCCTCATCTACTATAAATCTTTCTAATTCACGTCTGATAGCTGCACCTTTGGCAGTCCATAGTGGCAAACCCTTGCCGATTATTTCAGAAAAAGTAAACAAATCTAAATCTTTGCCGAGTTTTCGGTGATCGCGTAATTTGGCTTCTTCCAACATTTGTAAGTGTACGCGCAAATCTTTGGCATTGGCAAAAGCTAAACCGTAGATACGAGTCATCATTTCGCGTTTTTCATCACCATGCCAGTAGGCACCAGCTAAGTGGGTCAACTTGAAACCATCGAGCGGTATGTCTTTGGAATTTTTGACATGTGGTCCAGCACACAAGTCTTCAAAATCACCAGAAGCATAAAAAGTAATTTCTTCGTCAGCTGGCAAGTCATTGATCAGTTCTTCTTTGAAGTCTTGATGTTTAGCTTGCATTTTTTTGAGAGCCTCAGGACGATCAGCAGAGGAGCGAGTAAAATCAATATTTTGCTTAATGATCTCACGCATGCTGGCTTCTATTTCTGGTAAATCAGTGTCTGACAATTTTTCTGGTAAAATAAAGTCATAATAAAAACCATTGTCAATCACTGGTCCGATACCTAGTTTGGCATTAGGAAATTTTTTTAAAACGGCCATAGCCATGATGTGAGAGAGGGAGTGGCGAATTTGATGTAATTGTTCTCCCTCGACTTTGCTCGGGACATTCTGTTCTTTGTTCATATGTTTGATGTTTTTAAATAAAAAAACCAAGACTATTTAGTCTTGGGACCGCGTCAAACGCGGCGGTTCCACCCAAGTTTCCCTCGACAAGCTCGGGACACTTAATTATTTAGACTTAGGCGAGTTTAACTCGATCTGACCCGCCTTCGTCCCTCGTTTATTCTCGGGACTTTGGCGAGGTAAAGAATAGCTGGTAGCTATTCCAATCGTCTAAAGCGCCTATAATTATAGCTCAAAGGTATAAGATTTGTCAAAATTACTCAATAATAATATGATCTTTGAGTTTTGGGGCGGTATGTACCCAAAATGGGAAAAATTTTACTTCTACTTCATTGATATTAAACTCTCCTTGTAAGTATTCTTTGATTTGTTCAGCATTGAGGCCCACCAATTTTTCCTTGTCTATCAGCCAAGGGTGGCTACTAGATTTTATTTTGGCATCGAGATTGACTTCGATGATAGCTGTATTTTTTTCTACATCGATTTCTGATATTTTGTAGCTATAGTTGTCTGGTAAAAATTCTACAATACTTTGGTCGCTGGCTAGCTGTGAGGTAAATTTGTTTTCGGCTAGCTTGTACATATCAGTGACAGAAAAGACCAGTCCGTATACTTTTACTTTTTCTTTTATTTTGGCCGTAGGACTATTGTCGCCTAAGGCACTGGAGCTTAAGATTTCTTGTTTTACAAATAGACGATTTTCATCTATTCGTAAGTCACTAGCTAATAATTCGTTTATTTTTTCTAGGCCTTGTTTTTTAGCTTCATTGATTAGATTGTTTTGGGCTGTATCAATATTTTCTTTGGTGACACTGTATCCTGGGCGACTTTCTTGTTTGAAGCCGTCAGGCGCTTGGGCAAATATTTGGTCTTGTAGTTGTGGCCATAGACCGGGTATAGTCATTTTGTCCTGAGGATCTGCAGTGTAGTCGCTACCTGCTTGGTCAGCTTCAGCCCAGACTTTGACTTGTCCGTGAGTTGGGACATTTATATTTTCGCTAATGCGGTATATTTTGCCAGTGCTAGATAATAGGCGAGTAGTTTTGACGAGAGTCTGATCTTTACTGTAATTGTTAATGATAGTGACGGTACCACCGGCCTTGTCGGCTGGTATGCTTTCACTGTTGCTGGGTGCACTAGCTTCTAGCTCTAGATCGACATTGATAATTTTGCCTATCAAGAAGTCGGTACTGACATTGTCTGTGCTTTCGGCTTGCAGGGCAATGATTATTTGTTTGTTTTGGTTTTCATCACGACTAAATATACTGATAGTAGCTTTGGAAAGGGCAAAATGTAAGATCAAAAAAATAGCTCCAATAGTCAAGATCAAAAAGAAGCTAATAATTTTTACATAGATGTTATTTTTTGTTTTAGTTGTACTGGTCATTGTTTTTGTAGTATTGATTGTTGATATTATAGCAAAAAAAATAGCTCAAGGCTATTTTTTTTAGTTTAGTTCCCAAGCATTGGGGCCGAGGAGATCGCAAATTTCTTTTTTTAATTTTTCATCTGGCAATACTTTGAGGTTGGTTTTTAATTTTCGTGTTTTACCATTATTTATTTCTAGATAGACTGGCGTATTGCCTGGTTTGGTTTCTAGTATTTTTTTGATGATAGCTAGACCCTCTTTTTGAAAAGCAGCTGGTAGTTTTATCCAAAGTTTGTGGTTGGCTAGCTTGCCAGAGTGCCACTGACTGACTATTTTGTCATTGATTGGCTCTACGCCTTCAGCCAAGATTTTTGGCTGACCATCTTTTTCTGAAACTTTGCCACGGACTAGTATGCGCGCTTCGTCTTGCCAGAGACCAAAAGTTTTTTCTAAAGTTTTTGGAAAGACTAGGACTTCAGCCGAGCCAAAAGAGTCTTCTATACTGACAAAAAGCATATTTTGTCCTTTGTGAGTGATTTTTTTCTGGATAGCAGTGATTACACCAGCGACAGTAATATCTTGTCCGTCACGATTTTTTAGCTGGGATAATTTGACAACATTATTTGGTAAGATATTTAGGTATTCCTTGAAGGGATGGTTGCTGATATATAGTCCCATCAGCTCTTTTTCCCAAGTTAGCTTGATATTTTCTTCAGCATCTGGGAAGTCATTGAGCTTGAGGGAGAGTATAGGGGCAGCCAATGGCAGGTCAGCAAAGAGGTTGTTTTGGCCTGTGGAGTGATCGTTTTGTATGCGTTTGTGAAATTCTAGTAGTTTTTCTAGATTGCCTAGGGCTTTGCCACGCGTAATGAATGAATCCAGAGCGCCAGCCTTGATCAAACTTTCTAGAGATTTTTTGTTGAGATCTTTGTCTTTGATGCGAAGTAGAAAATCCTCTAGTGATTTGTAAGGACCGTTTTCTTTTCTTTCATGAATTATTTCTTTGGCAATATGTTGTCCGACATTCTTGATAGCCTTGAGACCAAAACGCATTTTATTTTTTATTTTTGGATCTTTACCCATGACCACAGTAAAATCCCCAAAACTTTCGTTTATATCTGGTGCCAATACTTCGATGCCCATTTTGCGACATTCGTTGATCTCTATGGTGATGCGGTCGATGTTGTTTTGGTCGGAGGTGAGGAGTGCAGCCATGAAAGCTTCAGGGTGATTGGATTTTAGGTAGGCAGTCTGGTAGGCGATCATAGCATAGCAAGCAGCGTGTGAACGATTGAAACCATAGCGAGCAAATGGCAAGATAAATTCCCAGATTTTTTCAGCTGTTTTTTTATCAATGCCATTTTTGGTCATGCCATTGATCATGGCTACTTCTTGCTCCTGGAGGAGTTCTTTATTTTTTTTACCTACAGCTTTACGCAAGACATCAGCTTGTCCATAGCTAAAGCCAGCCAAGTCTCTAGCGATGCGCATGATTTGCTCCTGGTAGATAGCAATACCATAGGTGTTTTTCAAAATTGGTTCTAGGCGAGGATGGAGATAGTTGATTTTTTTACGACCATGTTTACCCTCGACAAAGTCAGGAATAAATTCCATAGGACCAGGGCGATAGAGTGAGACCATAGCGATGATGTCTTCAAGCTCTGTGGGTACTAGTTGCTTGAGGTAGCGTTTCATACCGCCAGATTCTAGCTGGAAGACGCCAGTAGTTTCTCCGCGTTGTAGTAGAGCAAAACTTGGAGCGTCATCCAAAGGTATGTTATCAAGGTCTATTTTTATACCTTTGGTAGCCTCTATGACTTCCATAGCATGTTCTATGATACTCAAATTTTTTAGACCCAAAAAGTCCATTTTGAGTAAACCTAGATCTTCGATGGGGTGGAGAGAGTATTGAGAGATGATAGTTTTGTCATCAGAGCTAGCGTATTGGATAGGCACATGGTTGACTAAAGGTTCTTTGGTGATCAAGACACCGCAAGCATGAGTAGAGGTGTGGCGAGCTAGGCCTTCTAGTTTTTTGGCCATATCTAGTAGTCTTTGGGCCTCAGGATCTTCGCTATAGACGCGTTTTATATCTTCGACAGTCTCTAGTGTCTCTGCTAGAGAGGTAAACATAGGGATCATCTTGGCTATTTGATCGCAATAGCTATAGCTATATCCCAAGACTCTACCGACATCACGGACAGCCGCACGAGCAGCCATAGTTCCAAAAGTGATGATCTGAGCTACATGATCTTTGCCATATTTATTTTCGACATAGTGTATGACTGCATCGCGTCCGGTGTCGGCAAAGTCCATATCGATATCAGGCATGGATACACGGTCAGGATTCAAAAATCTTTCAAAGAGTAAATCATATTTGATGGGGTCTATATTTGTGATACCGATTAAAAAAGACACCAAGCTACCAGCCGCTGAGCCTCTGCCAGGTCCTACTATTATTTTATTGTTTTTGGCCCAATTGACGAAGTCTTGGACAATCAAGAAATAAGCAGCATAGCCAGTGCGTTCGATGATGGACAGTTCGTATTTCAGGCGTTCCGATATATTGCTTGGGAGTTCAGCTAATTTTTTGCCATATCTTTTTTCTATACCTAGTAGGGATAGTCTCTCTAGTTCGTTTTCGGGCGTGACACCATCTGGTAAATCATATTTTGGTAATTGGATTTTGCCTAATTCTATCTCTACATTGCAACGCTCAGCAATTTTATTGCAATTGTCTATGACTTCTGGGGTATCAGGAAAAAGATTTCGTATTTTTTCTTCGTTGTACATGGAGAAATCTTCTCCTAGGTAGGACATGCGATCTTGGTCGGATTGTTTTTGTTTTGTCTGGATGCAGAGCAAAATATCTTGTGCCTGATTATCTTCACTTTTGACATAGTGGATATCATTGGTAGCAATCAAAGGCACATTATATTTTTTGGCTAAATTGATCATGCCACGATTAGCCATGCCTTGCTCAGCATTATGTCTGTTTTGTAGCTCAATAAATAATCTATTAGGACCAAAAATATCTAGTAAAATTTGGAGATTTTTTTCAGCAGTATCATTTTGTTGGGCTAAGATATGACGAGCTAGAGGTCCATTGAGACAGGCAGTAGAAGCCAGCAAGCCATTGGCGTATTTTTTGAGAGTAGGCCAATCAATACGTGGTTTGTAATAATATCCTTCCAGATGAGCAATGCTGGTGAGTTTGAGTAAGTTTTTGTAGCCTTCATTGTTTTCAGCTAGCAGTATCAGATGATAGGGTTTTTCTTTGGAGCTTTTGTCAGTCAATGAGCCAGGAGTGACATAGGCCTCCACACCGATGATAGGTTTGATCCCAGCTTTTTTACATTTTTGGTAAAATTCAATAATACCATACATTGATCCATGATCGGTCAAAGCTAGAGCTGTCGCTCCTTGATTTTTGGCTTCAGCAATCAAAGAGTCGATAGTGCCGAGACCATCGAGGAGGCTATAGTGAGAATGGGTATGTAGGTGGATAAACATTTATCTTTTTATTTTTTAACGCAAACAATAAAACCCGATAATTTGTCGGTAGACAAAATCTTATCGGGATTTTTATTTTGGTTTTTGTTTTATTCCGGCCCGGCGCTTTTTTTGCTACGACGAGCGGCTCTTTTGTTTTGGACCATTTCCAAGATTTGCTGTCCGGTCTTCAATACTACGGTGAGGTAGGTGGCAATGTTGCTGGTCTTGTCTTTAAATTTTTCGATACTTTCTTCAATAGCGCTGACGATTTTTTCTAGTCCAGTAGTCACACGATTGATAGCGTGTAGAGTTTTGGCTAGCTGATAAAACAGCCATGACAAAGTAGCGGCAACCAAAAATATGGAGATACTGAGCACAAAATTTAATACGTCTTTTGAAGTTTCGAACATGAAAGTATTTTTTAAGTGTTTAGCAAGCTAATTATAACATAATTTTTGAAGCGTTGCCAAATATTTGTATTGAGTGTGAATTTTTAGTATACTAATAGTATTAGTTATGTTTTAATGATGGACTATTTTCAACCATTATCTCAAAAAGATTTAGATCGTGGCATGTATTTTTTGCAACACAAAGCCCTTTTTATTCGTTTGGCTTGGGCTTTGGCTATTTTGATCATATTGAGCATTTATGGTGTTTTGGTTTTTAATCTAGTCAGCTATTTACGCGCCCCTAGCTGGTCTAATCTGGCACAGAGCATCAAAACTGATAGCTTGTGGTCGTCTTATCACTCTCAAAAAGCACCACTAGATATAGAGCTTGGTCAGGCTCGCGCTTTGACTTTGGGTAATAGCGTCTATAATTTAGTTGCGACTATCAAAAATCCAAACAGTGATTGGTTGGTTTCATCTATGGACTATAGATTTATCGTCAATGGACAAAATCTACCTACTCGGACAGCTTTTTTGAATGCGGCTGATCAGCATCTATTATTACAGCTAGGATACAAAACAGATTTGCCTGTTTCTAGCGTCAATGTAGAGATAGATAATATCCGCTGGCAGCGTTTGACTAGCGATACGCCGCAAATATCTTGGCCAATCACTGATGTCAAATATCAAGCAGCTGGCATGACACAAGTCGGTGGAGTGTTAGTCAATTTACCAGCGCAGGTCAGCTGGCAAGCTCAAAACAAATCACTGTTCAATTTTTGGGAGGTGGCTTGGCAAGTAGCCTTATTTGATAATGACAATATTATCGGGGTAGCGGAGATCAATGAAAGAGATTTCAAATCTTTGGAGATTAGAAATATCGAAGCTACCTGGGCTTACAATTTACCTCGTGCTACTAGAGCTGAGGTTTGGCCAATCCTCAATTGGTTGGATAAAAATAATTTCAAATCTACTGAGCTGACTCCAGATAGTCAAGATAGACTAAGATTATGAGGAATTTTTTATTTTCTTTGCGCCGTTTGGATTGGCTGCTTTTTTTCGCTATGCTTTTTTTGTTGTTTTTGAGCGCCAGTATTTTGTATAGTCTGAACCTCAATATAGAGGCTTCAGATTTTTTGATTTTCAGAAAACAAATTATTTTTATTTTGTTGGGCTTGTTTTTATTTTTTGTGGTCTCCAATATCAATTATCGTGTGTGGTTTACTTTTAGTAAGTTGATATACATTTTGTTTGCTTTGGTGCTGGTGGCAGTGGTAGTTTTTGGTAGAGAGCTCAAAGGTACCACTGGTTGGATCATCATCGGTCCTTTTAGCTTGCAACCTGTAGAGTTTGCCAAAGTAGCTTGTCTAGTTTTATTGGCTCGATATTTTTCTGATAATGCCAGAGAATTTTATATGCTAAAACATATTATAATTTCTGGTTTGATAGTTTTATTTTATGTTGGCTTAGTCATGTTGCAGCCAGATTTGGGTTCAGCTTTGGTGATGGTCGGCATCTGGGTAGTGATGATTTTATTTACTGGTTTACCCAAAAAATATTTATTATGGTTGTTGGCTATTTTTGTGGTCACTGTGACCTGTGCTTGGTTTTTTGTTTTTGCTCCTTATCAAAAAGCTAGAATCATGGTTTTTTTGAATCCTGGTCTTGATCCTCAGGGTAGGGGCTACAATGTCTTGCAATCCATCACGGCTGTGGGTTCTGGCCAGCTTTTTGGTCGTGGTTTGTCTCTTGGTTCGCAGAGTAGTTTGCGTTTTTTGCCAGAGCCAGGGACTGACTTTATTTTTGCTGTTATTGCTGAAGATTTGGGGTTTTTTGGTGTTTTGCTGACAGTCGGGCTATTAGCTTTTATTATTTATCGCCTTTTTGGCATCATGTCTTTATCACAGGATGATCAGGGCTCTTACCTGATTTTGGGTATTGTGGCTATGATTTTGGTCCAGTCTTTTATCAATATAGGTATGAATATGGGCATATCCCCAGTGACCGGCATCCCTTTGCCCCTGGTTTCTGGTGGCGGTAGTTCCCTGTGGTCTATGATGATAGCCCTGGGTATGGTACAGAGTGTTTATGTGAGGAATAGGTAGTATTGACTTTTAGCTGGTATTATGATTAAATAGTACCACTATATTTATTTTTTAAGAGCAAAAATTATGTCCGAAATGAAATTAACCGTAAAAGCTAGAAGCAAAGGTAAGGCTAGTTTGTTGTCTTTCTTGAGAAACAACAGCAGTGTGCCCGGCGCTGTATATGGCTTGAAAAAAGAATCAGTTTTGTTTAGCGCTGACTATAATACTTTGGTAAAAGTTATTAATACTGCTGGCACTAGCCAAATTGTTGATTTGGATTTGGATGGCAAAACTATCCCAGGTATTATCCGTGAGTTTCAAAAAGATCCAGTGAGCGATAGGTTGATTCACGTTGATTTTTTGGCTGTTGATGAAAAACAGGAGTTTACTACTATGGTACCATTGAAATTTAGTGGTACTTCCAAAGCTGTTCGTGAGCAAGGTGGTAAATTGGAAATCAAGAAACAATCTGTCAAAGTCCGCTGTTTACCAAAAGATTTACCAGCTTTTATTGAAGTCAATTTGAGTGAATTGGCTGATATCGGTAGTGATATTACAGTAGAGCATTTAGTGGTATCCAAAGATGTCAAAATTTTGGATAATAAATTCGACAAAGTTGTAGACGTCATCGTGCCTAGAAAAGAAGTGATCACAACAGCTACTACTGCCGATGCTGCTGCTCCAGCTGCCGAAGGTGAAAAAGCTGCTACTGATGCTGCTGCTCCAGCTGAAGATAAAAAATAATAATTTCTCAAATTTTCCATGCTTAGTCGCCAAAGAAAAATTTATTTGGCAATAACTGTCATTGTCTTGGCAGTTATTTTGATTTGTGCTGGATTGGTGAAATTATTTTTTAGTTCACGTCACAAAACTATCGATCAGCAAGAAACGGGGCAGGATACGACTAGTACACAATACTCACCTCGTCATCCTCTCAGTGGACAAATAGTCAGCAATGAAAATTGGTCTTATTTTCCAGTAGCTATCATGATCGACAACTCTTATACTGCTAGACCGCAAGCTGGATTGGCTCAGGCTGATATTATTTATGAAGCTTTGGCCGAGAGTAATATCACTAGATTGCTAGCTATCTTTGACAAAAATAATTCAGTAGAAAAAGTTGGACCAGTGCGTTCCGCTCGTCCATATTTTATGGACTGGGCCGAAGAGTATGGTGGTGTCTATGTCCATGTTGGTGGTAGTCCTCAAGCCTTGGCTGCTATCACAAAATATAATTTTACCAATGTTGATCAGATTGGTTCTGGTGAAATATATTTTTGGCGAGATCAAAAGTTAAAAGCACCAAGTAATGTTTTTACTTCTACGACCAACTGGTTGCGTATAGGGGAGATAAAAGAAGTAGCGACTCGCAATGCTAGCTCTAGTCTCAATATATTATGGCATTATATCGATGCCCCAGAGACAGATGAGACTATAGTCAAGCCAGAATTTACTATCAAATATTCTGAAGATTATTATAAAGTTGATTGGCGTTTCAATGAAGCTCTACAGCAATATCAGCGTTGGCAAGGTGGTGAAAAATTTGTTTTTGATACTGGTGATCAGGCAGCCGTCAGCAATGTCGTAGTACAAATGGTAGACACCAAGTTGATTGATGTTGAGCGTCGATCTATGGACACTCACGAGGGTGGTAAGGTTTATATTTTTAATGCTTTGGGTAAGCAAATAGGTCAATGGAAGTATATCAATAACCGCACTAGATTTTTTAATGAAGATGGTACTGTAGAATTGAATTTGTTGCCAGGCCATACTTGGGTGCAGATAGTAGATGATGAATCTAGACTAGAGATAAAATAAAAAAAACATCCGCCATCCGCCAAGCGGTGGAAGCAGATGTTTTTTTATTTATGTTCAATTTTTAAGAGGCGAGATTTATTAGAAAGGTCTTTGATGATTTGTAGTTTAGTTTTTGGTAAAAATTTTTCAGCTATTTTTTGTATGGTGAGCTCCTGTTCAGGGTCTATCTCCAGTAATATCAAATATTTTTTATTTAAATACTTTGGTAATTGTTTTAGTAATTTTTCATAAAAATATAGACCATTATTTCCACCATAAAGAGCGTTGCGCGGCTCTTTTTTTATACTTGGTTCTTTGAGCTGATCTTGAGTCAGGTATGGTAAGTTGGCTAGCACCACATCAAATGTGCCAGGCTCTACATTTTGTAATAAATTGGATTTATAAAATGTAATTTGTTTTTTTAGAGCATGTTTTCTAGCATTAGTTTTGGCTACTTTGAGTGCCTGACCAGAGTTGTCTGCAGCATAAAACTTAGCTGGATTTTTATAATTTTTGGCTAGAGATATGATGAGGCAAGCACTGCCAGTGCCTATGTCTATTATTTTTGGTAGAGATATTTTATTGTTTTGTAAATATTTGATAGCTTCTTCTATCATGATTTCGCTATCAGGGCGGGGGATGAGAGTATGTTTGCTGACCAAAAAATTCAAACCATAAAATTCTTTGTTGCCTAGCAAGTAGGCAACACTATAATTATTTTGGCGTCTATCTACCAATCTTCAGAAAGTTGATTGACTAGAACGATTTAATATTTTGTCGGGATTTTTGTAGAGATAGTTTAGCGAACGATGTAGGCTTTTGGCCATTAGCAATTCTATATCTTCTAGTGGTATGAGAGGATATTTTTTTTGAGCAGTTTGTAGTATTTGATGGATGGTCATGAATTTGCACGAGCTGCTTGTTGCAGCGGGGTGATGACTGGCAAGAGGTCGCCATCTAGGATCATAGCTAGGTTGTGTAATGTGAGCTTGATCCTATGATCAGTCAATCTATCTTGAGGAAAATTGTAAGTACGGACTTTTTCGCTACGATCGCCAGAGCCTACCTGATTTTTTCTTTCGGCAGCAAGCTTTTCATGATGATCGGCTTCCATCTTATCTAGTATTCTAGATCGTAAGATCGCCATGGCTTTTTCTTTGTTTTGGCCTTGGGATTTTTCATCTTGGCAGGAGACTACTGTACCAGTAGGTAGATGGGTGATGCGAACTGCGGACTTGGTAGTATTGACTGATTGACCGCCGTGTCCAGAGGCACAAAAAGTGTCAATGCGTATGTCTTTTGCTTCGATGACTAGATCTACTTCTTCAGCCTCTGGCATGACAGCGACTGTCGCTGCTGAGGTGTGGACGCGACCAGCTTTTTCAGTCTCTGGTACGCGTTGGACGCGATGGACACCACTTTCAAATTTGAGATTTTTGTAGACATTATCGCCAGTGATTTCGGCGATGATTTCTTTAAAGCCTCCTAAGCCTGTACGATTGGATGACAAGATTTTGACTTGCCAGCCCATTTTTTCAGCAAAGCGAGCATACATACGATATAGTTCAGCTGCAAAGATAGCGGACTCGTCTCCACCAGTACCGGCGCGTATTTCTAAAATAATATTACGCTTGTCCCTGGGGTCCAAGGGATGGATGATTTCATCTAGCTCAAAAGTATCTTTGGACAGCTGTTGTTGTAGTTGGTCGATTTCTTCTTGAGTCATGACTATCATTTCTTCATCACTTTCTTTGCTCAGTGAGGCTTGCAAACTTTCTAGATCAGATTTTGTCTTATTGATTTTTTCAGACAAATCGAAAATATACTTGGTTTCACTATATTTTTTACCAAGCTCTATGATTTTTTTGCTGTCAGACATGACTTCTGGTAGCTGCATCTCAGCTTCCATTGTCTGTAAGTCTTTTGTTAGTTGTTCTATATTGTTTTCCATATTTTTTTAGATTTTGTTCGAATATATTTTTTTGTTCGAGCGCAGTAGAGAACTCGAATCTAGTTGAAGATTTAATATGTTATTATACTGATTTTTTCCTACCTCGTTTGATTTGTTCAACACACTCATGTTGAAGTAATACATTTTCAATACTTACTTTATTTTTTGATTTTTTAGCAATATCAAACACCGTCAAATATGGATCCATATTTTTTTCGGCAGGAGCACCAAAATAAAAATGAGTAATACCAGCTTTAATAGCAGCAGATAGACACATTGAGCACGATTCTGCGTTGCTAATAATATAATATTTTTTTAAAATTCTAGTTTTTAGTTTTTTGCCAGCTTTGCGTAAAAGATTTATTTCAGCATGGGCGGTCGGGTCATTATCGGTTTTTGAGGTATTGTGGGCTACTGCTACAATTTTGCCATTTTTATCTGATAAGATAGCACCAAAAGGAGAATTATTTTTTTTAATTCCTTTTTCAGCTTCAGCCATCGCTAGTCTTATTAAATGTTCTTTAGTTTGTTTATTCATATTATTTATAGTTAGGCCCATATCTATATAGGGATGAATATACTAATTATACCAAAAAATTTTATCCTAACAAAAAAACTCCTATTAAAAAAAGAGTTTTTTGTTACTTAGAGAGTAGCTATTTTTTAGTAGTAGATTTTTTGGTAGTCTTGGCTGCGGCTTTTTTAAGTTTGACTTCTGGAGCATTCATTTCAGCCTTAGCTTTGGCACGCTCTTTTTCTAGTTTTTTAGCAGTAGAAGCTTGACGTTTGGCTGTGCGACCACGACGAGTGGCGCCAACAGTTTTCTGTAGCTCTTTCATCTTTTTGAATCTATCGACACGACCAGCAGTATCTATAAGCTTTTCTTTACCAGTATAAAAAGGATGGCAAGCAGAACAGATTTCCACACGGATTTCTTTGAGAGTGGATCCAGTGGTCATGATATTGCCACAAGCGCAAATAATTTTGGCATCAGAATAATAATTTGGGTGTATTTCTTTTTTCATAATAAATTTTTTCCCTATAAAATTTGGGAGTTTTTCTAATAAATGCCCCCACACAATATCAAAATATAAAGAAAATGTCAAGATTTATGATTTGGCTTATTTTTAGCTTTTTTTGGCCTTTCTTTATATCAAGTGAAACCCTTGCCAAATACAAACTTTTGTGTTAATATGTCCCTACCTTTAAGGTTTATTTGAGCCTTAATTTTAATTAATTCACCCTGTTAAATGCCCGCTATGCGGGCAACCCGAAGGGTTATTTAACAGGGACATCAAGTATTTTGTCTTTTAGTCCAAGATCCTTCTCTCATAAAAGAGAGCGCTTGGGCCACAAAATACGGGTTTATATCCACCAATGTTCAATGCTTGGCGGATTAAAGAAAGGAAAGAATAATATGGTTACTATTCCCTCATTAGAGGAATTGTTGAAGAAGGGTGTCCATTTTGGTCACAAGACTTCCAAACGTCATCCCAAAGCTAGTCGCTACATTCACACTGATCGTAATGGTGTGCATATCATCGACTTGCAAAAAACTGTCGACTCCTTACCAATGGTTTTGCAATTTGTTGAAAAGATTGTCAAAGCCAATGGTCAGATTTTGTTTATCGGTTCCAAAAAACAAGCTCGCGAAATTGTAAAAAATGCTGCTGAATCTTGCCAATCACCATACATCATTGGTCGTTGGTTGGGTGGTACTTTTACCAATTTTGAAAACATCGTCAAATTGACTCGCAAGTTAGAGAAAATGGAAAAAGACGAGGAAGATGGTGTCTGGGAGCTTTATACCAAAAAAGAACAAGTCAATTTTCGTAAAGAACTAAATAAATTGAGAGAGAATGTCGGTGGCATCAAGGCTATGAAACGTCTACCACAAGCTATCTATGTGGTGGATATCATCAAAGAAAAAACTGCTGTCAGCGAAGCTCGCAAGATGAATATTCCTATCATTGCTATGACTGATACCAATGTCAATCCAGAGTTGGTCACTCATGCAATACCTGCCAATGATGACGCTATCAAATCTATAGAGACTATCACCAATCTATTGGCAGAAACCATCAAAGAGGCTAAGGCTACAAAATAAAATATTATATTAGTTAGCTGTAATTAAAATAAAATTATATTATGTCAAATTTAGAATTAGTTAAAAAAATCCGCCAAGCCACTGGTGCTGGTATGTCAGATATTAACAAAGCTTTAGCAGAAGCCAATGGTGATGAAGCCAAAGCTGTAGAAATATTACGCAAAGCTGGACAAAAGATTGCCGCCAAAAAGGCTGATCGTGAAATCAAAGAAGGTGCCATTGCTTTTGCTGAAGATGCTGGCAAATTAGCTGTAGTAGCTTTGGGCTGTGAAACTGATTTTGTAGCTCGCAACCCAGATTTTATCGCCCAGGTCCAAGAGCTCGCCAATGAATTATTAAAACGAGGCAAGGATGATTTTAGTGTTTGGGCCAATGACAAAATTCAAAATGATTTGATTGTCAAAATTGGTGAAAATTTACAGCTAGTGAGTTTTGAGTTGATAGAATCAGCTGTCATGGGTCACTATCTACACTCCAATCGTAAAGTCGCTGCTGTAGTCACTTTGAAATCTGGTACTCAGGAAATTGCTAGGGATATTGCTATGCATGCCGCTGCTATGTCACCAAAGTATTTACAGCCAACCGAAGTACCAGCTGAGCTAGTTGATAAAGAAAAAGAGATCTATACCGAGCAATTGAAGAATGAAGGTAAGCCAGAAGCCATGTGGGATAAGATTATACCTGGTAAGGTTGCTAAGTTTTATTCTGAGATTTGTTTGCTTCAGCAAGCCTATGTCAAAGATGATAAGCAGAGCGTTGAGCAATATCTGAAAGCCAACAACGCCGAGATTGATAAATATTTTTACTTCTCATTATAAGAAAAAAGCCACCCTATTTGTCGGGGTGGTTTTTTGGTATACTTAGGATGTTTAATATTAAATTGAAAGTATGGAAAAACAAAAATTTCAACTTAGTCTAAAAAGAAGCTTAATACTCATTACTTTTCTCAGCGTCTTTTTAATTATTTTTATGAGTGTAGCAAACTATAAAAATGTTAATAATTATAATTATTTATCTGGTAAACAGCAGAATAATAATGTTAATACGGATGTTCCAACTAATTTAAATGTTAATACTCCAGTCAGTACCACTACTAATAATAGCGAAAAGAATAAAAGTGATGAATGGTTTTTGTATACGAATATAAGATATGGTTTGCAGTTTGTATACCCGGGTTACTGGACTCCATCTGGTAGTGCCGAAACAGGCTATTATCAGCTCTTAGAAGACAAAGAATGGGGTGCTTCCGGTGGTGCTTTTATTAAACCCCTTGTTAAACAATCCGTTGATTCATTGCTAGTTGATCTGCAAAAGAGAGCCGAACAATCACGGAAATATTATCAAGAGCATCCAGATGGACCAGCGACTAAATACGGCGAACCGGAGTTAATTACTATAGCTGGCGAAACAGCAATAAAACAGATTTATCAACCTTATGAAATTACACCATCTGGTGTGATGTATTTTTTCCCGAACAAAGGTGTTGAAATAGATTTGACTAATTTGTATAGCTCTGGTAGCGATGTTGAACAATATACCAATCTTGTTCATAGTAAAATATTAACATCTTTAAAATTTTTAGGTAAATTAACCTATCTAGACTATGGCTATTATTCAGATGGTAAGGATATTTATTATAATCATTTAGAATTTATTAAAAATATTTCAAGTAAAGAATTAGAAAACTTTGATCATTTTGCGGAAAAAAATAGGAGTTTTTTTGATGACAGTAGTGCATTTATAGTAGTGGGTGTAGATCTGAATAGTTTTGTGACTCTTAATAAAATATGTGGTATGGGTGGATGTGAAGGTGTGGCAAAAGATAAAAATTATATATATGTCGGTAATATGCCGTACAGTACGCCAGAATACGGTCTTAGTAAGGCAGATGTAAAAACATTTCAATATCTAAAATATAATTTTTATAAAGATAAAAATGCCTTATATTATTATGGTTATGGATGGGGTAGAGCAGATTTTGTAGATTTAGATACTTTTGAATTTATAGACCACATGTACAGCAAAGATAAAAATAATGTTTATCAATTTATGGACGGTTTTAATATAGTTAAAGGTGCTGATCCAAAAACTTTTAAAGTGCCAGTATATTAATACATAGAGCCACTCTATTTCCGCCATCCGCCAACCGGCGGAGGCGGACGGGGTGGTTTTTTGTTTGCCCTTGTCATTATCGCTAGTATTTGCCATACTATGAGCATATTATTATATATATGCGTCTTGCTAAGATAAAATTTCATAAATTAGATAAAGAGTTTTTTTTCTTACCCGAGTTTACTAATGACCATCGCTCGGAGATCAAGATCGGTGAACAGGTGATTGTAGATACGGCCATGGGTCGTGATTTGGGTGAGTTGCTAGATATTGCTGAATATACTGATAGTGAAGTAGAAAAAATCCAAGCTAATCAGATAAAAAGCCTAGGTGAATTGAAAGGTTTGAGTTGTCTGGCTAGCGACAGTGATATAGCCAAAGCTCAGTCTTATCAATCTAGCTATGAGCGATATCTCAAAGAAGCTAGAGAGATGTGTCAAAAACACAAGCTCAAAGAAATGAAGCTAGTGGATGTTTCGCTGTCTTTGGATGGCACCAGATTGACCATTTACTTTATCTCCAATACTAGAGTCGATTTTCGTGAGCTAGTCAAAGACATGGCTGCTATTTTTCACAAAAAGATTCGCTTACAACAGATCGGTGTCAGGGATGCCGCCAAGATCGGCGGTGACTGGGGGCCTTGTGGCTTACCGCTTTGTTGCAAGGCGTGGCTATCAGAGATTGGCAAAGTCAGTCCTGATACTATAAAAAAACAAGAGTTAATGCATCGAGGAGTTGACCGTCTGACTGGTGTCTGTGGTCGTTTGAAGTGCTGTCTACGCTTTGAAGAAGATCAACAACGTTGGGTAGAGGGCAAAGCTCCAAAAATAGGTGATATTATCCAAATAAAAACTGGGCAAGCAAAGGTAATAGCTGTATATCCAGACAAAAAAACAGTTGATCTAGAAGTTGATGGTGCAGTGGTAGAATATCCATATACTGAGGGTAATAAGTGTAAAGCAGATTGTCAGTCTGGCTGTCCGTCAAACTGTCAATAATTGTATAATGACCTTTTAGGAATAATTTGCTATAATTCACCCTGTTAAATAAATTTAAATTTTCTTTAGTTATGCTATACTATACTTATGTATTACTAAGTAAAAAAGTTAATAAATTTTATACTGGCTATACAAAAAATTTAAATTTAAGATTTAAGCAACACAATAAAGGTAAGGTAGAGTCTACTAAAGATAGAAGGCCCTTAAAGTTAATTTATTATGAAGCTTGCTTAAATCAACAGGATGCAACTAAAAGAGAAAAATATTTAAAAACGTATTTAGGCAAATTATTTATACATAATAGGCTTAAATCTTATTTAACAGGGTAAAAAAAATATGGCAAAAAAAATTAAAGTAGCAATCAATGGTTTTGGTCGTATCGGTCGAGCTTCGTTTAAAATAATGCTCGATAGTTCAAAATATAAAGTAGTGGCTATCAATGATTTAGCACCGGCAGAGAGTTTGGCTTATTTATTGAAATACGACACTATGTATGGTCGCTACAACAAAAAAATAGATGCCAAAGATAACTATATTATCGTCAATGGTAAAAAATATTTAGTCACAGCTGTGCCAGAGCCAGAGAAACTGCCTTGGAAAAAATTAGGAGTTGATGTGGTACTGGAGTGCACTGGTCGCTTTGTTAAAGGTGAACAAGCAGCTTTGCACATCAAAGCCGGAGCCAAAAAAGTGATTATTTCTGCTCCAGCCAAGGGCGGCGATGTCATGACCTATCTACTGGGTGTCAATGAAGATAAATATAAACAAGATAAAGTAATTTCCAATGCCTCTTGCACTACCAATTGTATTGCGCCGGTAGCTCAAGTGATGGTCACAAATTTTGGGGTGGAAAAAGCCATGATGACTACTATCCACTCCTACACCGCTGATCAGCATCTAGTTGATAGTCCACACAAAGATCCACGACGTGGTAGAACTGCAGCTCAAAATATCGTGCCAACTACTACTGGCGCTGCTATTGCTACTGGCCAAGTGATTCCTGAAATGGAGGGTTTGTTTGATGGTTTGTCTATCCGTGTCCCAACCGCTGTGGTCTCTTTGGCAGACTTTACATTTGTGTTGAAAAAAAATGTGACTGTCGAGCAGGTCAACAAAGCTTTGACTAAGGCCAGCATATCACCCAGAATGAAAAATATTTTAGGCGTCACTAGTGATCCGGTGGTTTCATCAGATTTCATCAAAGATCCTCGTAGCTCTATAGTGGATTTATCCTTGACCAAGGTAGTAGGTGGCAATATGGTTAAGATCATTGCCTGGTATGACAATGAGTGGGGATATTCATGCCGTTTGGTCGACATGATTGGGCAAATTAGTAAATAAATTGAGAAAAATCGCCTTTAGGGCGATTTTTTGATATTATTATAAAATATGTTAATATTTTAGTATGTCTATTTATTTTTACAACAGTTTAACTAGGAAAAAAGAAGAGTTTGAGCCTATTAAAAAAGGTCAAGTTGGTTTGTATACTTGTGGACCGACAGTCTATAGCTATCCCCACATTGGTAATTTTGTCAGCTATTTGTATTGGGATATCTTGAAGCGTTTTTTGCAATCCCAAAAATACAAAGTAAAGCATATCATGAATATCACGGATGTTGGGCATTTGACTAGTGATGCTGATGATGGTGAAGATAAGATGGAAAAAGCCAAAGTCAGCGAAGGCAAGTCAGCTTGGGAGATTGCTGAATATTATCTAGATATTTTTCAAAAAGATGCCAAAGCATTAAATATTTTACCAGCCACCAAGACTTTGCGGGCAACTAAGACTATCAAAGAGCAGATTGCTTTTGTCAAAATTTTGGAGCAAAAAGGTTTTTTGTACAAAACAGCTGACGGCATGTATTTTGATACTAGTAAGATCAAAGATTATGGTACTTTGGGTAATTTACAAAATGTCGATCTACAAGAGGGTGCTCGCGTAGAAAAAAACACTGAGAAAAAAAATCCTACTGATTTTGCAGTTTGGAAATTTTCACCTAGTGATTCACAGCGTGATATGGAGTGGGAGAGTCCTTGGGGCTTGGGATTTCCAGGTTGGCACCTGGAGTGTTCGGTCATGAGTCGCCTGACTTTGGGTGATACTTTTGATATTCATACTGGCGGCATGGATCATCTGACTGTCCATCACCCCAATGAAATGGCCCAATCAGAGGCAGTGACTGGTAAATTGCAAGCTCACTACTGGCTACACAATGCTTTTATGAAGTTTGACAATCAAAAAATGTCAAAGTCTCTGGGCAATATCATCACTGTGTCAGATTTAGAAAAAAAACACATTTCTCCACTAGCTTATAGATATTTACTATTACAAAATAATTATCGCACACCTTTGAATTTTTCTTGGGAGTCTTTGGAAGCTGCTCAAAATGGCTTACAAAATATTATCAAAAATATTGTTACTTTTGCTAAAGCTACTAAAGTAAATCAAAAATATGTAACAGATATTTATACTGCTTTGAGTGATGATTTGAATACTGCCAAGGCTTTGGCGGTCTTACAACAGCTTTTGGCAAGTCATGAAGATGGTGGAGTAAAATTAGCGACTGTTTATAAAATGGACGAAGTGTTGGGTTTGGATTTGAAAAATTTAAAAAATAAAGCGCTAAAAATACCAAAAGAAGCTCAAAGTTTATTAAAACAACGTCAGCAAGCTCGGGTAGACAAAAATTATAAACTATCAGATGATTTACGTGCGCAACTCAAAGATTTGGGAGTAGAGGTAGAGGATACAAGTGCTGGTCAGCAAGCGATGAATATTAAATTATAAGATTATGAGTTTTGAGCAGGTGAATCCCAAGCTGACGCTTGAACAGCAGTTTCAACGCAGAGATGTTATTGAGCTACCTGGTAGAGATATAGAGGTGGTAGATATTGATCCAGAGGACAAGAAAACAGAAGTGCCTGTTGTTTTGGGAGTTGGTTGGGGTGGAGAACCAAATGCCTACAAAAATAATTTATTATATTTGGCTTCCAAGGGTAGACGCACTATTGCTCTAGATGCGGTGCATGGTATAGAGACAGAGAATCAAGATGATATAGAAAATATTTTTCCAGATGCAGAAATGCGCAAGGTAGCAGCTCTACTAGAGGTTTTGACCAATAAAAATATTTCCAAGGTCGATGCGGTAGCTTATTCTGAAGGCGGTATTTATATTACTTTGGCAGCTATTTTGTATCCAGAAAAATTTAGAAATTTAGTTTTAGTAAATCCTGGTGGTTTAGTTGGCAAGGATAATGAGTTTCGCCTGACAGCTGGCTTTTTGAAAGATCTAGTCAAGCATTTTATAGATGTAGTAAATAACAAAGAATTTTTAAAACGTTTTGCTATTTTTTATGGTGGTATGGTGAGATCAGCAGCTATCGATCTGCCCAAAGCTATCAGAGAGATATCGGCTATTTCAGAGGCGCAAATACAAGATTTTTTGAAAGATTTGAAATCGCAAGGCATGGGCATATCTATCATCCATGGAGTTGATGACAATGCCTTTCCTATGGACAAAATGCAGCAAGTGGTCAAACCAGATCAGGTGGATGGTTTTTATTCAGTCAAAGGTGCACACGGAGATTTTGTGATCCAAGCTGAAAAATATACTGAGGTTGTAGACCAAGCTTTGGATGCTTTAGAAAAAAAGAAGAATAAATTATAAGGTGATTTATCCGCCCAGTCCCGTCCGCCATCCGCCAATCGGCGGAGGCTAACGGGACTGGGTGGTTTTTTATTTGAATGGATTATTGACAAAAATCTAAGGTTTGCTAACATATTTTAGCTATAGTCCCACTGTAGCTTAGCCGATGAAAGCACCCAGGTAATAAGAGCTGGGAGATCGTAGGTTCAAATCCTACCAGTGGGACCAAGTTCTTTCGTGGCCATTTGGCCAAATTAACGACCCCGCTATCAATTTTGATGGCGGGTTTTTTGTATTTATTTCTGTGCATAAGTATATTATTGACAAAACTATTGCTGGTGCTATTATTTTCTTCTACAGACTAACCCCGTAGCTCAACTCGATAGAGCAGTAGGTCATCCACGAGTGCCTACTACGGGCGCTGATAAAAAAGTGCCCGTGTGGTGGTTCGAATCCACCCGGGGTTCCCAGTTCTTTCCGGGGCGCTTATGCGCCCCTCGGCCCAGGCCGTTATCAACATTGATAACGGTTTTTTATACTTTGTCTATTCGACTAAAATACCAAAAAATTCTATATTTATATTGCGGACGGCTTAAATAATAAGACGGCGTTATGACATTAGACACTTTAATTTTATTAGTTGTTTGGTTGATTAATTTAGGTTTATTATTTTTTATACTTTTTAATAAGAATAAAAAAAGACGTTGGCCTATCTTTACGATGGTTTTTTTGTTGTGGCTCTGGCAGAGTAGTGAGCTGGTTAATATTTTATTTTTACTCAAAAGTCCTTATATACTATTAGGAGTCAGAGCTGGATTGTTGCCAACCTTGTATATTGCGCCAACTTTTGTTGTCTTAAGCTATTCTTTAGTTCATCAATGGAACAATGTCCGCAAGTGGCAACATCTTTTTTTCCTGCCAGCTTATCTGATGTCACCTTTTGTTTTTAGTAAATACAATGTCAGTAATATCATAGTCGGTCCGAGTAGTGTCTCTTATGAGCCAGGGCCGATTTATTTTGTTTTTGCTATTTATTTTATCACTTTGATGTCTTGGGGTTTGGTAGTGTTGATTCGTCAGCGTAGTCGCTACGATCAGATAGTCAAGACACAGATTGATTATATTTTTGTAGCCACTGCTCTGACAGCAGCTTTGGCTCTTTTGTTTATTTTTATCTTGCCACTCTTGGGCGTGACAGCTTTTTACTACATGGGGGTCAATAGTAGTGTCATCTTTACGGGCATTGTCACCTATGCTTTGTTTCGTTATCGCTTCTTGGATTTGAGAATCAGTTTTTACAAAACTTTGGTCAATTTTGTGCGCTTGCTTTTGACGGGCTTGGTCTACGCTGTGCTTTATGTGGTATTGATTGGTCCAGTGCAAGTAGATTTTTCCGATACCATAAATAGTATTTTGTTTTTGGTATTTTTTGGTTTGACTGCACCGCTAGTCTTTGGTCTAGCTAGCTCGGCTGCTAAATTTTTTATTTATCATCCTTTGGAGCGTATCTTTCAAGCCGAAAATAATATTGCCACGATCTTGCGCTCTAGTCGCGATCTCAATCGCCTGATGTCCTCTCTGTCCAAGGAGATTGCCCAAGTGATTGATTACAAGGAAATATTTATTTATCTAGCCAAGCGTGGTGATGCTAATTTTTTTCATCAAGTTTATCCAGTCGGGGAGAGGACATTGCACATGGAGCATGATGTTTTGTTGCAGTATCTAGCCAAAAAACAAGATTTATTGCATAGTGCGGAGGTGCATTATCTTGATATTGATTCGAAGCTTAGCCAAGAGTTAGTAGATCATCATATTGACATATCTTTCCCAATATACTATAATAATCAGCTTTTGGGAGTATTGATGCTAGATAATAATAAAAAGCTCCTTTATCAGCAACAGTTGGATTTTTTGCGAGAAGTAAATAAATATTTAGATATTGCTATTGGTAGTCTTCTGCTTTATCAGCAGGCCATGGCCAATAGGGAAGAAAATAAGTAATTAAATCTATGATTTTTACAGATTCTCAAAATTTAATATTATTAATTGCGGCTTTGATTAATTTATCGATGAGTTTATTTATTTTTAGCAGAGGAGCAAAAAATAAGGTAAATTTCTACTTTGGTTTAGTGACTTTGTTTAATTTTTTCTGGGCTACCTGTCTAATAGTTATTAATTCAGCGATTAGCTATGAACTTACAAGGTTTTTTGGTAGCTTTGTCTACCCAATAGCTTTGATGGTAGTAATTAGCTTATTTTATTTTTCTATTTATTTTCCTTATGAATCTTTTAGGGTGAATAAAATTTATAAATGGTTAATTAATTTTTCTATAATTTTTTATTCTATTTACTGTAGTTTATTCTATAAATTTTTTGTCCCTAAAGTCGATTTACTGCCAAAGGTGATTGTTTATTATGAACCAGTAGTTTACACAATTTTTAGTGTCATTTTGATTACACTGATGTTATTTGCTATCCATATTATATACAAGAAATATAAAATAGCCACGGGCATATTTAGAGTACAATTGATGTTGATATTAATTGCTGTTATTATTGGCACGGCAGCTGGTTGTTATTTCAATTTGATAGCCATGTATTATAACAATTTAGCTTATAATCACTTAGGTCCACTATTTACTTTGTTTATTAATTTAGTAGTATTTGGTTTCATTATTTCTTCTAGAGAAAAAATAAGTAATTAAATATATGATTTTATTCGCTTGGCAAAATATTGTATTAATTATTACTGGTTTGGTTAATCTAGTCATGGGCATTTTTGTATTAAAAAGAGGCTTGAGGAGTAAAATTAATTTATATTTTTCTACTTTGGTATTTTTTAATTTTTTGTGGAGTATTTTTATAGTGGGGGCTTTTTCATCTAATAATCTATCGATGGTTAATTTTTTTGATAAAACAACTAATTTATTTGGCATTGGTATTATTTTATCATTATTTTACTTTACTTTATATTTTCCATATCAGTCAGATAAAATAAGCAGTTTTAAGACAAAATTAATTTGGTTTTCTTCAATAGTTATTTCTTTTATGATTTACACCAAATGGTTTGTCGTTAATACTATTTGGGTTGCAAGGCCATTTAGTTATATTTCATATTATAATAAATACGGTTATTTTGTTTATACCTTATATTTTTTTGTTTTTGCGTGCTGGTCAATATACTTTTTATTTAAAAAATATAGGAAAGTAGAAGGAGTTACTAGGTTGCAGTTAAAACGATTAATGTTATCAATTGTGGTGGGTTTGATTTGTGGAGCTTACTTTAATTTAGTATTGAACTACCTCGGTGTTTTTAATCTTGGTTGGCTTGGGCCGTTTTTTACCTTATTTATGAATATAGTAGTTTTTCAAACTATTAGATCACCTAAAGAAAAAATAAGTAATTAGATATATGAGTATTTTTTCAACACAAAATTTTATTTTATTGGTTGCTGCTTTTGTAAATTTATTTATGACATTTTTTGTCTTTAGACGTGGCATCAAAAATAAAATAAATTTATATTTTGGATTGTTAACCTTTTTTAATTTTACTTGGAGTTTAGGATTGTTAATTTCTAGATCCATTGAGAATATTAGTTTGGTAGCTATAGTAGCTAGAAGTACTTATATTTCAGCTTTAGCTATAGTTATTTTTTTATTTTACTTTGTTCACCATTTTCCCTATCAGGCGGAAAAATTAAAAATTTATACTCATATTTTCATTTTATTTCCGGCTATTATTTTATCGTTTATAGTTTATACAAAATTTTTTATTCTTGATACAGTTAGAGCTTATAGTAATTTAGAGTACATATCTTATTACAATAAGTCTGGTTTTTTTCTTTATGCTATTTATTTTGTTATTATAGCTATTTTAGCTTTAAAGAAGTTATTTAAAAAATATAATTTATCAGAAGGTTTATTAAAACAGCAAATAAAAATGTTATTAGTCTCTATCATAATTGGTTTATTATTTGGTAGTTATTTTGATTTGTTTATCCAATATTTTAATGATTATAGATTTAATTGGCTGGGTCCTATATTTACCGTATTAATGAATTTTATTGTTTTCTTTTTTGTTATTTCCCCTAAAGAAAAAATCAATGGTTAAAGCAAGAAAAAAAATTACCCTACTTTTGGCTGGTGGCACAGCTTTACTTGATCAAAACAAGCGACTTTTGACAGTGCAGAATCCAGAAGATATTGAAGCATGGTTAAAGCAAGTGCCAGAATTAGGTCTCTTGGCTGACATTGAGCCAATCTTTATATCAGCTGAAGATGATATTGTGACTCCTCAGCATTGGCAAGCAATGGCCAAGAACATCATTCAGCGCCTAGACTCTAGTAGTGGTTTTGTTGTAGTTTCTAGAGCTGATCAGCTGACCATGACTGCTAGTGCCTTGAGTTTTTTGTTACAAAATATCAAAAAAACAATAGTACTGACAGCAGCTGTCCGTAGTGGTACTACAGAGCTAAAAAATAAAAATATTTTTGGTCAAAAAAATGATCTGGGTTTAAGATCGAATTTGATTAATGCTTTTCAGGTCCTAGACTATACCTTACCAACACCAGCCATTATGTTTGGCACTAGATTGATACCAGGGGTTCGAGCGATCAGTGATAATGATGAGGGCTTAAATATATTTGCCAGCTTGGATGCTAGCTATTGGGGTAGAGTGGACTTTGGTATCAGTATCAAGTCTGGCCTAGCTTATCATACAGCCAAAGCAAAAATGTATGAAAAAATACAGTCTAATATTTTTGTTTTTGATGATGTACCAGGTTTAGCTTGGGATCTGGATTTGACTAAGCTCAAAGCTTATGAAGCCATTTTTATCAAGCTCAATCACCAAAATAAATTAGAAGCTAGTAAGATTAAGCAAATCAAAGAATCTATTTTGCCGGTATTTCTTTATCATCCTAGTCAGGTCCAGGGCCCTGATGAGGCTATAGCTATGAGCAATTGTACTTTTGAGGCAGCCTTGACCAAGGCTATGTGGGCAATAGCCAATCAAGATACTTTGAGCCAATTTAGACAAGTTGGTGAACAAAATATTATTGGTGAGTTAATATAAAATCCAAGAAAATTATGCATATTTATTTTTATAGCAACACCAGTGACAATGATCAAAATAGTCAGCATATTGCACAGTATTTGCGTCGAGTGGGAGCGACTGTCATCAGTGAAACAGCTAGCAAAAAAATAGCTAGTGAGGGCAGTGCTTTGCCAATGGACAAAGTAGACGCCTTGATTATTTATGGTCAAAAGTTAGATGCACAAGCTGGCTATTGGCTAGCTTGGGCCGTGTCCAAACACAAAGATGTATTGTGCCTATTACCAGAGGGTGCCAAGCTTGATAAAGCTCTGGAGCACTTATTGGCAGATCAAGTAGCTAGCCAAAAAATATATCTTGAGCGTTATGAGACAAGTGATGCATTAGAAAAAGTGGCTAATTTTTTGGAAGCATTGGGTCAAGAAAATTTAAACGAACTATACAATATCAAATATACTTTACGTCTATCTCGCAAGATCAATGAGTATCTGGACTGGAAGAGTACAGCTACCAGTATTGATAAGGCCACTTGGCTCAGAGAAAATATTCAAAATTTAATGGACTCTGATAAAGATTGGCAAAAATATTTGACTACTAAGTTTAAAATCAAAGAATAATTATGGAAAAAGTACCAGTCTCCAAGAATTTCACTTTTTTAGCAGATGTTTCACCAAAGGCTCAGCCTTTTGTAGTACGATCAGGTTCTAGTGATACTTTAGCTATTTTGATACATGGTTTTTCTAGTTCACCGTATACTTTTCACGAATTAGCTGAATATCTTGGTCAGCGGGGTATTGATTCTGAGACAGTGCTTTTAGCCGGTCATTGTAGAGATTTCAAAGCACTACAAAAAAGTACAGCCTTGGATTGGTATCAGTCAGCCGAGAGAGTAGTGCACAAAAATCAAGCTAAGTATAAAAACATTTTTGTGATTGGCGAATCTTTTGGTAGCAATGTCGCTATCCATCTGGCCGCTCACTATCCCAAGCTAAGAGGAGTAGTGACCTTGAGTTTGCCAGTTTTTTTGTTTAAAGAAAAAACTATCAGATTTTTTTTACCACTAGCAGCACTGGTAACCAATAAGTACAAAAAACGTTGGTTTGATACCAAAGATATGTATCAAATAAAAGAATTTGGTCGTCATCTTTATTTGCCGATTGCCAGTATCAAAAATTTTTATAAATTCATAGACACCTTTACCAAAAAAGAAGCTCACAAAGTGCGCATTCCAGCTTTGATCATGCACTCACGTAATGACAGGGTGTCACAAGCCAGAAGTTCACAGTGGCTCTTTGAGGAAATCAAAAATAAGCATAAAGAGCTCTATCTCCTTGATAAAGAAAATCACCACCTCATCTACAAGACTCGTAGTGATTTAGTTTTTGAAAAAATTGCTACTTTTATAGAAAAAAATCGACAAAGTTTTGACGATTAGGGCTATTTTTGTTAGACTGGCTACTTAGCATAAAACAAAATGGAAAAGAAAAAAAACAACATATTTATTGGTTTGGCTTGGCCCTATGCCAATGGCTCTTTACATTTGGGTCATTTGGCTGGTCTTTTGGGTGGCGATATAGTGGCTCGCTACTACCGTCTAGCAGGACACAAGGTCTTGATGGTGTCTGGTAGTGATTGTCATGGCACGCCCATTGCCGTAGAGGCTGACAAGCAGGGGGTAGAGCCAGCTAGTATCGCCGCCAAGTATCACGCGGAGTTTGAAGATATTTTTTTGAATAAACTGAATTTTTCTTTTGACTGCTATACTACCACCACTACTGAAAATCATAAGCAAGCTGTGCAAGAGTTTTTTTTGGATCTACAAAAAAAAGGTTACATATACTCTAAATTTGAAGAGCTAGCCTATTGTGAGACTTGTCAGAGATTTTTGCCTGATCGCTATGTAGAGGGCGAGTGTCCAAAATGTCACTTTACTTCAGCGCGTGGTGATCAGTGTGACAATTGTGGCTCTCTACTAGATGCTAATCAGTTGATCAATCCTCGTTGTAAGACTTGTGGCTCTACGCCAGTCTGGAAGCCTTCTGAACATTTCTTTTTGAAGCTATCAGCTTTTCAAGATCAGCTGATAAAGTGGGTCCAAGCTAGTAAGGGTTGGCGTCCAAATGCCAAAAATTTTACTACTAATTTTTTGCAAGAGGGTTTACATGATCGTGCTATCACTAGAGATACCAATTGGGGTATAGATATACCACTAGATGGCTACGAAGCTAAGAAGATTTATGTCTGGTTTGAGGCAGTGATTGGCTATTTTTCAGCTAGTCGCGAGTGGGCTACTACTAGCGGTACGGCCACTGCTTGGCAAGATTTTTGGCACGATGATCAAGCTTTGCATTATTATTTTCATGGCAAGGACAACATTCCCTTTCATACAGTCATCTGGCCAGCAATGTTGATGGCCAAAGATGGCTTGCATTTGCCTGATCGTATCATATCTTCTGAATATTTGACTCTAGAAAAGAAGCAATTTTCCAAGAGTCGTCATTGGGCTGTCTGGCTACCAGACTTTTTATCAAAATTTGAGGCTGATACTATTCGTTATTATCTAGTCATCTCTGGTCCAGAGACTTCGGATGCCGATTTTTCTTGGTCCGAGTATCAGGTCAAGGTAAATACCGAGCTGATTGGTAAATTTGGCAATTTAGCTAATCGCGTTTTTTCTTTTATTAATAAACATCGTCCTGATGGCTTGGTGGCTACAGATATCAAGCTTGATAAATCAGCTGAAGATTTATTAAAGTTAACTGAGGAAGCTTTTGTGACTGTTGGTGAGGGTATTAGCAATGCTAAGTTTCGTGATAGTTTGAAAGTGATATTGCATCTAGCAGAAAGTGCTAATAAGTATCTAGAGGAGACTTCTCCCTGGAAGCAGATAAATACTAATAGTCAGTCAGCCGAGCGCGCTCTCTATACAGCCTCTCAGGTGATTTATAATCTCGCTAGTTTACTTTACCCTTTTGTGCCACAGTCAGCTGATAAAATTTTGGCTATGCTTGGTCAAGAAAGAAAGCAGAATTGGCAATATGAGCTTTTGCCAGCTATAAAAATTAGTAAAGTTGAGCCACTATTTACTAGGGTAGAGGATGTAGTAGTGGAGCAAGAAGTGCAGGCCCTAGGTAAATAATTTATATTTTCATTACTTAACAGAGAATGAGTGTAAAGCTCATTTTTTGTTTTATTTGACTATTGTAGAATAGACTGAATTTATGTTAAAATATAGGTGTTTATATAGTATATAGAATATAGGATTAATAATTTTTATATAGTATTATGTTTTTGGATAAGGCAAATAAAATTCAACATGATGATAATATTTTTTGGCAAAATGAAGCAAAATTTTGGAATAATTATGGTAAAATTTATCGTCATTTAGAAGCTTCGACCCCATATAAACAAATGCTTGCAGATATTGCTAATATTATAGGTATGACAAATATCACTACATGGCTTGACGCTGGTTGTGGTCCTGGAACAATGATTGATTTGATTATAAAAAATCAAAATGAATATAGTAAAATTGTTGGTATAGATTTTGATGGCGTAATGTTGGATCAGGCAACCAATAGATTGAAAAACAATAGTAAGATTTTTATACAACAAGGCGATCTCTCTGGTCATTTAAATTTTCAAGATGCTGCATTTGGTGGTATTGTTGCTAATTTAGTATTATCATATGTTATAATTTTTGATAAAAAATATACTGGTTCAGAAGCACTGAAAGCAGTACTTTCAGAAATGTATCGCTTATTATCACCTAATGGTTTATTTATATGGACAACACCTATTGAAAAAGTTAATTTTGTTAAAGTTTTTTTGGCATCTTGGAGGCAGGTTTTTAACCCATTAACACCAAAATATATTTATTATGGACCTCGTGTATTATCATACGCAAAGAAAATACAAAAAAAGGGGCAACTTGGTCTATATCATTTTTTAAATAAAGAGCAAATTTATTCAATAATGGATGAAGTAGGTTTTAAAAATATAAAGATAGAAAATACTTTTGCTGAACAGTCTTATTTAATATCAGCAAATAAATAAGTTATGCAACAGCTATTTGCAATATCTGGTTTAGTAAATTTTGCAGTTTCCATTGTAATTAGTTTTTTTGTTTTCATAAAAAAAAGAAATAATTCTAATATTTTATTTTCAATATTGACTTTTAGCACGGCCGTTTGGTCTTTTGGCTATTGGAGGTGGTTATCAGTAGTGGATAATCATGAAACAGCAATATTTTGGCTGAAATTTTTAACATTAGGCTCAATATGGATTCCAATTTTATTTACACACTGGATCTCTAGTTTATTTAATAAAATTATTGCAAAAAAAGTTAATTTTTTTGTTTTGGCATTAGCCTATTCTTTGGGAGTTTTTTTTAGCGTCATTAATTTTTTATCTGATTTAATGGTCGGTGGAGTTGAGGAAAAAATGGGCTTTATTTTTTGGCCAAACGCTGGATCATTTTATATCTTTTATATAATATTCGTTTATTTTGCATTAACTCTGTATACGGGGTTATTATTAACAAAATATTACAAAAAATCTACAGGTGCTTTAAAGAATCAAATAAAATATGTTAGCATTGGTTGCTTAATCGCCCTATTGGGCGGAGTGTTTAATTTTTTTCTTTGGTATGATATAAACATTCCTCCTTATGGCAACCTCATAATTCCTGTGTATCCAGTGTTGATTTCGTATGCCATAGTCAAGTTTAGGTTGATGGATATCAGAATGGTTATTACTAGGAGTATCTTGTATGGTTTCCTTGTAGTCATAGTAGCTGCCTTTTTTGCTGGTTCAGTTTTTTTAACCAGTACTTACTTAGAAACTGAAAATAAATACACTACTATACTTTTATATATTTCTGCTTCCGCAGTTGTGGTTATTTTTCTAGATCCAGTCAAAAATATTTTTGCTCGTCTCACTGATAAAATTTTTTATAAAGATAGAATTGATTATCAAAAGCTTTTACAACGAGCCAGTTCTGTAGTAGCCAAAGAAATTGATTTAGAAAAATTATCTTTTTCTTTATGTAATTTATTAAATGAAGAATTAAAAGTCAAAGTTGTTTCAGCTATTATAGCTAAAAAAGATGAGTGGAGCTTGATTGCTAGTTCTGATAACAATCATCGTCATTTAAAACTTAGTGATACTTTCATAAAATTTATTCAGGAGAGACATGATTTTATAGTAGTGGAGGAATTGATTAGTAGTCAAAATGATATTAATACCGATGTTCCATATTATGAAACCTTGAATCAATTCATACAAGAAGCAGAGAGTCAAAAAGTAGAGATGATAGTTCCAGTACTGGGTGACAATGGTCAATTGACTTCTATTTTTTTGTTGAGTGCCAAAAATTCTGGTGATCTATATGGACAGGATGATATTAATTTTTTCAAAGTTTTGTCTCCCCAGATTGGTACAGCCATAGAAAAATCTAAGCTATACGAAGAAGTCCAAGAGTTCAATCGTGAATTGCAGGCCAAAGTTGATGCCAGAACCAAGAGTTTGAAAGAGGCTAATCTTGGTTTACAACAGCGTAATAAATTTTTGACAGCCATGCAGGCTGTCACCAATATGGTTAGTCGTACTATGGACTTGAAGCAAGTCAACCAAATGATTGTGAATAGCATATCTTTGGAGCTGGGCTATATTGGTGGTATTTTGAGTTTTGTAGATGATAAAAATCAAGTTTTACGCATCAGTTCTATCACAGAAAATGAACAGAGTGAAGAGGTGATCAAGATTTTGGGGCAAGATCCCAAAAATTTTGAAGCGGAAATGAAGATGCGTGATTTGTTGGGTGTCAAGACTGTCATGTCTGGTCAGATGAACACCTCTGATAAGATGTCCGATTTTTTTTCACCACCAGTAGAAAAAAACTTGATTGATCAGGTGCAAACAAAATTAGGTGTCAAAACTATCGTTGGTTTGCCAATTTTTTCTGAAGATAAAATCATTGGTATTATACATTTTTTACTCGCTGTAGAAAAAAAAGATGTCAGCTCTCTGGATACTGACATCATGATCGCTCTGGCTGACCAGGTGGGTATCGTGTCTAGAAACTTACGCTTGTATAACAATCTACAAGCTACCAACCAAGACTTGCAGGTAGCTAATATGCGCTTGCGTGAGCTAGATCAGGCTAAGTCTGAATTTTTATCGATTGCTTCTCATCAGTTGCGTACGCCAATTTCTGCTCTCAAGGGTTATTTATCTATGATTCCTGATGGAGATTTTGGTACTGTACCACCAAAAATTGGTAAAGTAGTCAAAGATCTTTTTGAAAGTGCCGCTCGCTTAGCTAGATTGGTCAATATATTTTTGAATGTTTCACGTATTGAGTCTGGTCGACTGAAGATAGAAAAGAAACCTCTACAGATTGGCGATATGATTGAGAGTGTCATATCTGAGCTACACAATGAGTCAGATAAGAAAGGTGTGAAGTTGATTTACAAAAAGCCAAAACCAGCTTTGCCACTCGTAGCGGCTGACTCTGATAAGCTACGTGAAGTAGTCTTGAACTTGATTGACAACTCTATCAAATACACGCCAAAAGGTCAGATAGAGATCAGCGCCACAGTAGAAAATGACAATATGCACTTCAAGGTGCAAGATACTGGTATTGGTATAGATCCAGAAGAAGCCAAAAATTTATTTAGAAAATTTGTGCGTGCTAGTGGAGCGGCTCAGGTGCACACTGGTGGTTCTGGTTTAGGTTTATTCATCGCTCAGAAGATCATCAAAGAGCACGGTGGTCAAATATGGGTAGAGAGCGCTGGTAAAGAGCAGGGGAGCACTTTTCAATTTTTGATACCCATGAATGGCGGTGAGCCCAATAAAGAGGAGATGCAGTCCTAAGGGAAAAAGAAAATTATTTATTTTTTAAGCTGTCTTAAGGAATGCCTTGACAGCTTTTTTGTTTGAGCTATAATGAAAGTGTTGACATGGACGGCTATAATTCTATAGACGGCTAGTATTATTTGATTAATGTTCCCTTTGTTTGTTATTTGTTATATTATTATAGACATAATAGATATTAATCAAATTAAAAGATGGAGAAATTTGACAATATGGGTAGTAAATTTAAAAGCGATAGCGTGGATGATCAAAAAGAGTTAGATTTTGAGAGGCGTAAAATTATAGAACAATATAGGGTTGATCTTTTTAAAAAATTAGAGGCCTTTCGTATTGTGTTGGATCCAGACAGAAAAGACCAGCATCTGATTGTGAATCCCTTTGTTATTGATGACCTGATTAATTTTGGTGATATTAATAAAGATGACACTGTGTTAGAAATTGGTGCTGGTCCAGGAAATATAACGGAAAGATTAGTTGATCGAGCTGGTCATGTCTATACTTTGGAAATAGATGAAAGGTTTGAACCCATCTTGCAAGCCCTACAGAGCGAACACCCGAATTTAGATGTTATTATGGGTGATTTCCTAGAGACAGAGCTACCAGATTTTAACAAAATTGTAGCCAATCCTCCATTTAGTATTCTAGAACCGATGATTCAGAAATTAGGTGATCAAAGATTTGAATTAGCCTCTCTGGTTATTGGTGATAGTTATTATAAAAGGACATTAGCTAGGCCAGGTACGGATAATTTTACCAAAACAAGTTTATTTACTCAGGCCCATTTTTTACCAGAATATTTGCGTGGTCTTGATAAAGAAGATTTTTATCCAAAATCAAGAGAGCGGGCTGTAATTATGAGATTAGTATCCAATGTAGGTGGTGGGGATTTTATGCTTAGGCGAATTGCTGATGCTTTTTCTGAGGTGGCTGAAAAGAGAGTTAGATTTTTGGTGGATAATATTTGCCACATTTACGGTGGTCCTAGAGGAAAAATTACTGTAAGGAATTATGAAGAGGTGGTAAGTCCAGACTCACTTGGCATCAATCCAGTCATCTTGTCAAAACGTTTGCAGGAGTTGTCCAATAGAGAGATAAGTCAGTTGGTAGTTAAATTATTGAGCTTGTCCGGTAGAAAAAGACACTAGGTATTATTTGGTTGTGATAATTGTTTGTGTGTCTGATTGGCCGGGGTATCATATTATAAAATATTATGAATATATTGGGATTGAATGGTTGGAGGTTCAGATCACACGATGCAGCCGCCTGTATTGTAAAGAATGGTCGACTTATTTTTGCTGTTGAAGAAGAAAGAATAACTAGGAAAAAACATTCTTTTGATCTTCCGCCTATACAATCCACCCTTCATGCTTTGCAGTATGCCAATTTAACAATAGACGACATTGATCTCATAACTTTTGGTTGGGATATAACTAAGTTATTTAATAAAAAACCGACCGAGAAGGAGATATTTGAAGTTTTATTGCCCAGAAAAATTTTTTTGTATAAAAAAAGACCCAAGATTATTTTTGTACCACATCATTTAGCTCATGCTTATTATGCTTATTATTCATCTCCATTTGTTGGTCAACAGACAAACATTTTAATTTTAGATGGTCAAGGAGAAGAGGAATCAATATCTTTTGGTAGTGCATCTGGCAGGGGCGTTTTTTTAGACGGCACCATACCGGCGTCCCAATCTTTGGGTTATTTTTATGGAGCTGTTTGTAGATTTTTAGGCTATTCCAATTTAGATGGTGGAAAGTTGATGGGTTTAGCCCCCTATGGTCATCACGAAAATGTAAATGTTAGCAAAAAATTTAATTATCATCATAGTCAAATATCAAATTTTCCTAAAATAGCTACAAAAGGAATTGATATTGAAGAAAAAACTATCTCCTGGTGGCTAAATTATTTTGAGAGATATTTTCATTTGAAACCTTTCCACAAAAAATATATATTTTCCTCGTCATTTAGATTTGAAAAAGAGCGTAATGATTATATTATTAGTGCCCAAGCACATATTGCCCATACAGCTCAGCAAATATTAGAAAAGATTATTTTGCAAATGTCAGGGTATCTGCAAGATAGGTATAAAAATGATAGATTAGTATTAGCTGGTGGCGTTGCACTTAATTGTGCCGCTAACCAAAAAATTCAAGAAGTTAATAATATTAAAATTCACATACCATCTTCACCAGCTGATTCTGGTGTAGCTATAGGCTCTGCTATTTATGGTGCTATAAAAAATAAAGAAATATTATCTCGCATTAGTACGCCTTATTTGGGTTCAGATTATCATGGTAATCAAATAAAGGAAGTTTTAGATAAAAATAAAATTGCTTATAAATACACAAAGAGGCCAGAAGAATTAGCGGTCCGTTTATTAAAAAAGAATTATTTAATAGGCTGGTTTCAGGGTAGGGCAGAGTTTGGCCCTCGTGCTTTAGGCAATAGAAGTATATTGGCCAATCCATTGTTTCAGGAAAATCATGAGAGGTTAAACAAACTGAAAGGCAGAGAACAGTGGCGACCATTGGGTATTAGCATTATAGAGGAAGAATTTAAAAATTATTTTGAAGGAATAGGGGCCTCTCCTTACATGATGATTACAAGCAAGGCCAATAAAAGAATGAGAAAGATTTGTCCAGCTATTATTCACGTAGATGGGACCTCTCGTCCGCAGCTCGTAAAAAAGAAAGATAATCCTTTATTTTACAGCTTGATTAAGAGTTTTGGTAAGCGGAGTACTTGCTCATTTGTTATTAATACTTCTTTTAATCGTTATGATGAGCCAATAGTAAATAGTCCAGAAGATGCCATAAGGACATTTTTTACCACTTCTTTAGATGTATTAATATTAGATCATTATGCCATATTTAAAAGATAAAATTTTAGTAATAGCTCCCCATCATGATGACGAAATTTTGGGTTGCGGCGGGTTTATAAAAAAAAGTGTAGATTCTGGTAATTCGGTAGCAATTTTATTTATCACGAGTGGTTGGAGTGGTATTAAGGAGAAAAAAATGTCCACACAGGAAAAAATAAACATTCGTGAAGGAGAGGCTAAAAAGGCCAATGGTATTTTGGGTGTTAAAAAATTAATTTTTTTAAGAAAGGAAGATCGAGCTATTTATGCTGATAAGAAGTTGCTGATAGATATAGTTAGGATCATACAGAAAGTTCAACCACAAATTATGCTTTGCCCACACAAAGATGATGCTGATTTTGAGCACAAAATAATCAATAGATTAACCAAAGAGGCTATTTGGCTGGCTCGAGATGGTAATTTGGTTAATAATTTATCAGCGGCCAAGGGTTTAAATAAAATTTTGTTCTATGAAGTCTGGACACCAATTCTAAAACCAAATTTTTATGTCAATATTACTGATCAAATTGAGACCAAAAATTTGGCTCTGATGCAATATAAAAGTCAACTACGACAGAGGTCATATTCTGACATGGCAGTCGGTTTGAATATGTTTAGGGGTGGCTTGAAGGGTTATAAATATGCAGAAGCTTTTGTGGAACAGAAAATATGAACAAATATCCAATCTCTATAGTTATACCATGCTCTGATGACGTACTCATTAAAAATTGTTTAGATTCTATAGACGTAGAAGTTGAGATTGTTGTTTCTTTAAATAGGCCATCTAGAGCTGTTAGAGACATACTTATTGATTATCCCCAGGTCAAAATAATTGAAACAGATAAACAGGGCATTGCTTTGGCATATAATAATGGTATTGAGGCAAGTGATAACGACTGGATTCTTTTGATGGATTCAGACTGTACTTTTTCTCCTGGTTCCATATTCATGCTATGGTCTATGACTAGTAATTTTTTGGTTATTAAAGGGAAAACAATTTTTTTATCCACGGATTTTGTTTCATCTATTATAGCTAAAGTGAGAGAATTTACGACCAGTGATAAAGTAAATGCTTATTCTCCACCACTCTTGTTCAACAAAAATATCATCAAGCACATTGGTTATTATTTTCATCCATATTTGGTTTGGTCGGAGGATGGGGATTTTAATAATAGAATAAAATCTAATAATATACCCATTGCTTATGTTCCTGAGGCAACTATATTACATAAACCATTAAAATTTAGCCAAGATATAAAGAGTGCCTTTCGTTATGGTATCGGTAGACAGATTGGAAAGGATTTAAAGGTATATAAGCCACACACCATCAAGTCATTTTTTGGTAATGTAATTTTGGTGTTAACAAATACCTTTAGTATTATTGTTAAAAAAGGTTTTTTTTCAGCAATTTATTATTTTTTATTTTGGAATTCGGCATTTCGTTTGGGTACATTTTTGCAAAACAAATTTCATTTATATAAGCATAAAAAATTATGAATATTAAACACAAATCAATTTTACTACTTTCCGGAGGCTTGGATTCTTTTATTGCTTGGCATTATTTAAATTGTCCACCAGTTTTATTCATTGATGCGGGGCAATCTTATGTTAGAAAAGAATTAAAATCAGTTAAAAATATTGCTAGCAAATATAAAAGAATGGAGTTGCACATAGATAATTCACTACATTTATCTAGGTGGGAAGAGAAAAATCACTATATTCCCTATAGGAATGTTTTGTTCTCCATGGTGGCTAGCTTGTATGCCCAAAAGGTTTATTTGATTGGTGTGAAAGGTGATTCGGTTGATGATAATAATCCAAAAGCTACAAAATTAATGTCTAACTTTTTTTTGAATTTTAATGATAATAAGAAAACAGTTGTTACAAGTCCGTTTTACCATATGAGTAAAAGTCAGGTAGTAAGGTGGTATGTGAAACAGGGTCTGCCAGTAAAAAATCTTTTATTGACGCGTTCTTGTTATGATAGAAATACTCTCGGGCAATGTGGTAGATGTGGTAGTTGTTTTCGAAGATGGGTGGCTCTAGAAAATAACAATATTAAGGAAAAATATGATTCTCCGCCTTGGAAATGGTCCGAGGTCAAGCATTATGTGAGTAAAATGAAAGCCGGCCTTTATGATCAGGATAGGGTGGAGGAGACCTTTTTTGCACTTAGAAAATATATAAAAATATGATCAAATCAATACCTTTGGACTATAAAATTTCTGGCACTAAGATTTTTTTGCCATTTAAAGCAATCTGTTCTGTGACAAATAAAAGTTTTTCCGGTAATGTTATAATAGAATATCACCCACAAGGGATGGCATTAGAATACGTTGATGCGGAGAAGGTTATAGATAATATTGCTAGTTCCAGAATAACTGCCGAAGATTTAGCGCATTTGGTATTTAAAGAAGTGGAACAATCTATCAAGCCAAAATATATTAAAGTTACAATTGATGTTCAACACTCCGAAGCACATCGTCCGGTGGAAGTGTGGGTTGAAAATTAATTAATTTAAAATATGAATCTAATTTTATTAGTTTTTTGGATCATTGCTATTACCAGCTTTACTTTGTTGGGCAGTTGGTATGTCAAAAAATATAATAAGCCCGATCTACTTATTGGTTTATATGTAACTTTTATTTTGGTAGCTCAAATTTTAGCATCCAAGATAGCAGTTTATGATTTGGGCTTCAAGAATTTTTTTGGTCCTAGCGGTGTTTTGGTATTCCCAATAACTTATTTACTAACAGATATTGTAAATGAAAGATTTGGTAGAAAAGAGACGCAAAAAATGATCTTGATAGCCTTTATTTCGCAGTTAGCTATGGTTTTTTTCTTTTGGTTGGGCGTGAAGCTGCCCCCGGCTTCTTTTTGGGTGATGCAGGGGGAGTGGGAGCAAATTTTTAATTTTGTACCAAGGATAACTTTGGCTAGTTGGGTGGCCTTTATAATTACAGAAAATTTTGATGCCTACGTGTATTCTTGGTTTAAAAAATTAACTCACAATAGGCATCTTTGGATGAGGAATATTTTTAGTTCTTTACCGGCATTATTATTGGATAGTGTTATTTTTATACCATTGGCTTTTTTAGGTTCAATGCCACTTTGGCCACTGATTGTTGGTCAGACAGCTGTTAAGTGGTTGGTTGGAATTATAAATGTTCCCTTTATGTATATGAATAAAGCTATAATTGGTAAAAATGTTGTGGAGAAATAGAAAATTATTTCTCCCCAAACAATTTATGATATAAATATGTCAAACCTCAATTCACAAATCTTACACTCAATCGTAGTCAGCGCTGTGATCGAAAAAGACGGCAAAATTTTGATATCACAGCGAAGCTTTGAAGAAAAACACGAGCCTGGTAAATGGACTATACCAGGTGGTAAAATAGAGGTTACTCCAGGAGACGTTTTTCATATTTTAGAAAAAACACTAGCCAAAGAGGTAGAGGAAGAGGTTGGTATAAAAATATCAGCGAATGTTGAATTACTGACTAATAACACCTTTATACGCTCCGATGGTACGCATGTAGTAGCTTTGATGTTTTTTTGTCACTATGAATCTGGGGATGTAAAAGCTTTGGAGGACACGCTTGATGTCAGGTGGGTAAATGAAGACGAATTATCCAATTATAATTTTTCACCAAATGTTCAAGGGTATATTAAGTTAGCCTTTAAAAAAATTCATGCCAAAAATCACTGATAAAAAACTAAAATTATTTATAAAAAATATCAAAAAAGAATTTGATGTATTTTTTGATTTTAAAATAAAAGATCCCTCTTTATACTTTGTGGCTAGTCGTCAAGATTTTGATGTAATAGTAGGCAGAAAAACTGAGAATTGGCTCGTAGGAATTGCTAGAGCCAATAGTATTTATATTTTGGATCGTAAAATTTTCGCTAAAGAATCAAATCATAAAAAAGAAGAATTTTGGTTCATACTCAAACACGAATATAGTCATATTTATTATACACAAATAACCAAAAGTCATTATCCTGTTTGGCTCAATGAGGGATTAGCTAGTCATCTTTCTGGAAAGAAAATAGTTATTAAAGAGAAAGATCGGGGGAAATTACTTAATGTTTTTGATTATTATAATAAAGGTGGTAAAGACCTCTACACAATTAGTCAATATTGGGTAGAATTTTTACTCAAAGAATATGGGCAGAAAAAATTAATCAAATTGATAAAATCTTTGGATATCAAAGAAGAATTAAGTAGTAATTACTTTAATAAACAATTTTATAGAATATACGGTTTTAAGTTTAATAAAAAAACTTTTGTTAAATTTTTATAGTATGCCCAGCATAGTCATCGCCACCAAAAATCCACATAAACAGAAAAAGCTAATTGAAATAGTGCAAGATTATTTCACGCCTTTGTTGCTTGATGAGAAAATACCAGAGCCAGAAGAAAATGGTAAAGATTTTTTGGAAATTGCAGAGAATAAAGCTATTTACTATTCTTTAGCTACTAAATCTTTGGCCATTTCTAGTGATGCTGGAGCAGTGATACCGTCTGTGCCTGAGTGGGATCCATTGCATACCAAGCGTTTTGCTGATACCGATGAAGAGAGGATAGATAAATTGTTAGCCATGATGGAGGGTAACACCGATCGCACCATTCGTTGGTTTGAAGCCATGGCTGTAGCCAAAGACGGTAAAATACAATTTTCGGCTTTAGTTGAGGCTAGACGTGGTAAAATAGCCACTCATTTTGATAAGAGTAGATATCAAGATGGTATGTGGATGTCTTCTATCACGGAGTTCCCACAATTTGGCAATAAGAATTTTTTTGAGCTAACACCAGCAGAAAGAGCAAAAACAGAAAATTCTTGGGCTCAGCTCAAAGTAAAATTTGCTAAATTTATGGCTAAAAGTGATTTAAAATAATATATGACCACTCGCGTCCGTGCCATTATTATCAAAAATAATAAGATCCTTTTACTGAAAAGGAAAAAGGATAATATTGTTTATTGGGTTTTGCCGGGTGGTCAAGTAGAAAATGGAGAAATCAATGAACTAGCTCTAGCTAGGGAATGCCTAGAAGAGTTGGGCGTCCAAATAAAAGTCAAAGAATTAATTCACGAAATGCTCTCTAAATATGCAGAGCTTTATGGTCAAAGGGAGTATTTTTTTAATTGTGAAATTTTGGGTGGCACACTTGGCTCTGGTGTCGGGCCAGAATGGCGGCCCAATAGTGGCTACCAAGGAAATTATCAGATAGAATGGTTAGATTTAAATAATTTATCAGAAATTGACTTGAAGCCAGTGGAGATGAAAAAAATTATATCAAATAAATTAATCAATTAATCTATTGTGAGGCGGTTTTTGAGCCGCTTTTTGGCCGCACAAAAGGCGGCAAAAGATTAAAAATTTCGTCTTCCATTTACTCTAAAAAAATGTTATAATTCCAGACACTTATAGGAGTGTAATTTTGTTAATTTTATAAAAAAATATATGAAAATTGGTCATTCTATTACTTTTTTGGCTGTGGTCATGCTGGTAGCTTCCGGCTTTTTTTTCTTTTTTAAGCACTATGAAGCGGCGGAAAATCGTATTTTATTACAGTCATTGGGTTGTACTTCAGAAAAAATTGATAAATCTATCACAGCTTTGGCTGCTGATACCAAGACAGTAGGTGCTCTAGTGGCTTTTGATCGTACGCCTATCAGTGACGATGTACGTAAACAGATAGATGATTTGAATATTGAGATTGATGAAGCCAACTGGGTTTTGGATTATGGTCACTTAGAGATTCCGACCAAGAGTCTGTGTGCTCTGGTCAAGCTACCTCAAGTAACGAGAATATTTATCCCTAGCCAACAATATGGAATTACGATCAATCAATAAAGCTACCCTCAAAAACAAAAGAGTACTTTTGCGCTTGGATCTCAATGTCCCGATCCACAATGGTCGGGTACCCAAAGATGGTCAGGAGAGGATTTTGCGGGCACTGCCGACTATTAAATTTTTGCTAGCCAAAAAAGCTAGTGTTATTATTGTCGCTCACCTAGGTAGACCAGAGGGGCAAGTAGTAGAGAAGTATTCTTTAAAACCCGTGGCTCTGGCTTTGCAGAAAATTTTGGGTAAAAAAATTATTTTTTGGTCAGGAGATTTTGCTAGTCATATTGCGGAGAGTAAAAATTTGAAACCTGGTCAAATAGTTTTGTTAGAAAATATTCGTTTTTATCCTGAGGAGCAAAAAGGTGATAAAATGTTTGCCAAAAAATTGAGTCAATTGGCTGATGTTTATATCAACGATGCTTTTGGCAATATTCATCGCTCTGATGCCTCTATGCTGGCTATTACTTATTATTTGCCTAGCTATGCTGGATTTTTGTTGCAAGATGAGATCAAAAATTTATCGAGTGTCTTGGCTAGTCGTAGGGGTCTAGCAGTCATTTTGGGTGGGGCCAAGATTTCTAGTAAAATTTCTTTAATCAAAAAATTTAATAAAATTGCTGATCAGATTTTTATCGGTGGGGCTATGGCCAATACTTTTTTGAAAAGCCAGGCTTATCCAGTAGGGCGTTCAGTCTATGACAAAGATTATCTAGAGACAGCCAAGAAACTAGTGTCTAAAAAAATGTTTTTACCACAAGATGTAGTGGTAGCTAGTGGTTTGGAGGCCAAGATTAGCCAAAATGTGCCTGTGGATAAGGTAGCTAAAGATGATTATATCCTAGATTTGGGGACCCAAAGTATCAAATATTATTTACAACATTTACAGCAAGCTAAATTGATTGTTTGGAATGGCCCTTTGGGCTATTTTGAAAATAAATTGTTTGTCAAAGGATCTAAAAATTTATTGACTGCAGTCTTGCAGACCAAAGCCAAGACTATCATTGGCGGTGGTGAAACAGTAGAATTATTAAAAAAATTACACTTAGAAAAAAAAGCCACTTTTGTCTCTACTGGCGGTGGGGCGATGCTGGAGTTTTTGGAAGGCAAAAAATTACCAGCTCTGGAAAGGTTGAAAGTAAAATAAATGCCATTGAAAATAAAAAAAATATTAGCTACTGAAATCCTTGATTCACGAGGTAATCCTACTTTGCAAGTGGAGGTGAGCTTGAATAATGGTGTGCAAGATATGGCCTCGGTGCCATCTGGTGCCTCGACTGGTAGTTTTGAAGCTTTTGAATTGCGAGATCTTGATAATACTAGATATGCTGGTTTGGGTGTCCAAAAAGCCGTAGTCAATGT
>CAYRIU010000034.1:0-29026 GCA_964424615.1 uncultured Gammaproteobacteria bacterium
GACTGCAGCCTCCCGTAGGAGTCTGGGCAGTGTCTCAGTCCCAGTGGGGCAGGTCATGCTCTCACACCTGCTACCCGTCGTAGCCTTGGTAGGCCATTACCCTACCAACTAGCTGATGGGCCATAGGCTCCTCTTTATCCGTCGGAACTTTACATGGGAATGACTTGTGTCCCCCCATGACTATTGGGAATTGTCCCAGATTTCTCCGGGTTATGCCCAAGATAAAGGTAGATTACCAATGTGTTACTCTCCCGTTTGCCACGCTCTTCTTGCGAAGAACGTTCGACTTGCATGCCTTAGACATGCCGCCAGCGTTCACCCTGAGCCAGGATCAAACTCTCTGTAAAATACAGAGGAAGTTTAATAACTTGCTCTATTGATAAATGTGTTTAAAAAACACAATAAAAATTTATATACTTTTAGAATTGACTAAAAGCTCTCACTTTCCAATTGTCAAACAACTTTTTTCCCTCGAAAATTTCTAAAAAATGGAGTTTAAAAAGATTCAAGAAAAAACAGCAATGCCTAAATAATTTTGGACATTTCTGCCTTTTCTTGATGCTCCGCCGGCTGGCGGATCTTATTTTTTCAATCTGCTACGTTTGGGGTCGTTTTTTTAATGCCTCACTATAATAGGGCAAAAATAGGTCTTTGTCAAGAGGTCTGCGTGTGCCCATGTTAAAATGCCAAACAGATAAAATATCAATGAAAATAAGTGGGCACCATATCCCGCCCACCAAAGCCCGAAGGGCGACGGTGGGTCAAGGGCTTTCCCAGGGCAAGTCCCCTGGCCAAAATATGACATAATCTAGACATCTGCTACCCACAATATCTGTGTTATATAATCCTACAAAAAATGCTATAATATAATAGTTTTATTAATAATATAAACAATGACTTACGTTTTATTTTTTATTGGATTTTTCCTACTAATCAAAGGTGCTGACTATCTAGTAGATGGCGCCTCTAGCTTGGCCAAAAAATTAAAAATGTCAGACCTCATGATTGGTTTGACTATAGTAGCTTTTGGCACCTCAGCGCCAGAACTAGTAGTCAATGTCATGGCCGCTATCAGACACAACAACGACATAGTGATCGGCAATATAGTCGGATCAAACATAGCTAATATTTTATTGATTCTCGGAGTGTCGGCCATCATCTATCCACTCACCATCAAGCGTAATACCGCTCTCAAAGAAATTCCTTTTGCTATGTTGGCTGTAGTTGCTCTCTGGATGCTACTGATGGACAACTATTTTGATAAAAATAATATTAATATGCTGAGCAGGCTAGATGGCTGTATCTTAATTTTATTTTTTATTATTTTTATATACTATACACTGGGTCTCAAGGCTGAAACTAATGAAAAATTTAAAAAACAAAAAGTTTCTAAATCTTTGTTATTGATCTGCGTGGGGCTGATTCTCTTGGTAGTCGGTGGCAACTGGATAGTAGAAGGCGCTGTCAAAATAGCTACTGCCCTAGGCATATCACAAGCTCTGATCGGATTGACCGTGGTGGCTATTGGCACTTCTCTACCAGAGCTTGCTACCTCGGCTGTTGCTGCCTGGAAACACAAACCAGATATTGCTATTGGCAATGTCATTGGTTCAAATATTTTTAATATCTTGTGGGTACTGGGTTTGAGCACTATCATCAATCCTATAAAATTTAACAGCGCTTTAAATTTTGATATTTACTTCATGGCGATTGTCACTTTTGTATTATTTATTTTTGCCTTTTTGGGTAAAAAATATGTGCTGCAAAAATGGCAAGGTGTCACTATGTTGATATTCTATATTTTGTATATTACTTACCTAGTAATCCGAGGTTAATATCAATTGTAAAAATATAAAAAAGAAAAGACCCCGATCTGCCGCAGCAGACCGGGGTCTTGGTTAGAGCTGGCTGTGTCGCCAGCTACTCGATGAGCGTGTAGTTTCCGTCCTCTCCCAGGCGGATGATGGGGATGCCATCAGCCGCCTTGTTCGGCCCCTCCGCAGAGAGACAGATCATGAGAGCGCGTACCCACTGGTCACACTTCTCCATATCCTTGGACGGACTACCCGTCCAATACATGGAAATGACCATACTCGACTCGACTCGCACCTGCCCCAGATCAACCAGAACATTGGATGGTCGCGTCGTCCCGAGGTCGGGAATCGTGAAGTAACGGACAGAGCCATCAGCATAGTTGAAAGCCAAGGTAACGAAACGACGCTCCGTGGTATCAAACCTCATAGCTACCGTGACGTTACCCTCGATGTTTTGCATGAAGTGAAACTGCTGACCATCGCTGCGACCACCAGGACCAACCTTGAGGTTGCTATCCAGGCAAAAATCAATGACGTTCGGTGCCACGACCGACACAGTCACAGAGTCGCTGGCCGTGGTGCCGAGCGAATCGACGACCGTAACACGGAAGTTGAAGCTTCCCTGCTCGGACATCAGCCGACGAAACCAGCCAACCGGATTATCACCCATTTGGACACCATCCATGTAGAAGGTGTACTTCTGGTAGGGCTGGGTACCACCGACCACGTGAGTGCGGAGGTAGGTATAGTTGTTCACCTCCAGGATAGCCGGAATGGCTTCCAGATCGATGGACAGAGGCGTCACCTCCGCCGGAAGTACCGTAACGGTTACCGAGTCATAGGCCGCCGTACCAGCGGCATCATAGGAGGCAACCACCATGGTGAAGAAACCCTCGGTGTCCATCTGGCGATGATAGTCCTCGCCCACTTGGACGTTCAGGTCGCGGAAGTACCAGTAATCCTGGTACGGAGCGACCCCACCACGCTTATCAGCGTGGCAGACTACCCAGTCGCCAACCTTGGCGACCATCGGCGACGCTGTCGCGTCGACCGAAAACTTGTCCGTCTGAGGAAGCTGCGGACGAGTGACCTCGTCCGAGCAGCCGGCCATGAAGCCGAACACGAGCACGAAGAGCAAAGCCGCGATGATCTTGAGTTCCGTCTTCATTTACTTACCTCCCTTGAAGCGCAGGCCGACTGACAGTCGCACACCTGCATCGGTTTCGAGCGTCTGGTCCCAACTTGGAGACCACTCCTTGTGATGACCGTAAAGACCAGTCAAAGTGAGAAAATAATCGTCACCTCGCAACAGCAAGCCAGCTTCGCCTCCCTGGAACCAGGAAATGTTTCTGCCGGACTGATCACTGTGATCGTCCAGCACGATTTCCTGGCGCCCATAGCCAGCGATCAGCCAAATTTTCTGGCTGATCTGCTTGCCAGCCAAGAGGCCGACGCCCTGGTCGTACACATCGCAGCCCTTTACCAGAAAATCCTCTTCCCTGGGAAAAAGCAACGACTGGAATCCGTAGACTTGAACCAAACTGCCGTCGATGCGCAGAGTCAGAGCCGCCATCGGCGCGACATTACCATCCAGGGTAGATGTAGCACCAAGATGGACAGCCAAGCCGAACTTCGGCAACTTAGGCAGTTGGAAACTTGCCAACGAGTTGTTGCTCGGCGCCGACTTCTCGATGATGCGCTCGACCACCCGCGGCTGCTGATAGGGCAGCAGGGGCACCGAATAGATCTCGACAAAGCACTGCCTACCATCCCGCATGGGACGGTAATCGATGATCGCATCGGGCGACACACCGATCCAGTTCAAGAACTGGTCAGTCACCTGCCGTCGCGCCACATTGAGCGCGCCGTCGAAGACCAAATTCATGGTCTCGAAATTGACACCCTTGTAGCGAGGATCCTGCGCCATCAGACGCAGCATCTTCCACTTGGTCGGGTCATTGCTGACCTCGACCACGATCCGGCACTGATTCGCGTTGGCCGAATCGACCATCGCCATGAAAACAGCGGGCAGACCGCGGAAATTATCCTGAGTCAAGGTCTGACCCACCTCGCCGGGCATCAGGTTGATGCGCAACGAGTGATCGTCGCACTCCACGGGCTTGGCCAAAGCCTGGCCAGCCAGCAGAAGCAGCAGGAAAACCAACACTCTCTTCATCTTGCACTCCTCCGGTTTGATCCTTCAGAAGACAAAGCCCCACACCATGTAAGGCTTTAGCAAAAAATCCTCACTCCTCTCTAGGAATCGGGCTATGAAACTACACTTTTCAATGATCGGACACAAAACAAATTATATTAACATAAAATACCATTTTTGTCAAACAAAATGAGCAAAGAAAAAATTGACAAAAAATATTATCTATTATATACAACATAGGCTCTTTACAGTCGTCCACGCACACAAAAAACGCCGCCATAAACGGCAAAACCCAAGGAGACTAAACATGGGTACACCGCTATGTCTTGTGTATATTCATCAACAATCACATAGTGAATTCTGTAGAGGTGTCAGAGTGCCCTGCTGGTGCCGACCGGATCTTGTCCAATATCCCACCAAAGATAAGGAGGCAGATTATATTGACCGATCTGAGCATGCCATCGCCATCTACACCGAACCAAAATATATCACCGTTGATGGCGATGACAATATGACCATACAATGGAAAGGTTGGTCGCTGGGAACAACCAAGACAACCCGAGGCGACTGACTGAAGATGCAAGAAAGGGGGCAACAACTGCCCCCTTCTTTTTTTGAAATTAAATTTATCTTATAGAAAATTAGACTTAAAAAAAAATATACTACTATCCATGTTAAGTCTAGATAAGTATCAATATATTAAATAAATTTTGTCTAATATAAATACCCACAGTAATGCTTAAAAAAATTATGCCTATTAATAAATATCTTTTAGATAAAATATTATTTCTGCCTTTATAATAATATGATCTCAATAAAAAAAATGATGCCATCATAAATGGAATAAGTAATAGCAAGTAGAGAGGAAATGTATACCAAAAAAATCCACACGAAGAAACAAACCCGGCATTATTACAGCTCCCCATTGCAAACATTATAAACAGCAATGGTATTAAGCATGGTAATAAATACTGGACAAACGTACTCTTAAAAATATTCTTCATAAACTTTATCTTATCGGACCTTAGACTGCTTTGCCCGCCATTCTTTAATCAACTTATGATTACCCGAGAGTAAAACTTTTGGTACTTTCAAACCCTGAAAATTTTCTGGTCTAGTATATTGTGGAAACTCCACATTAAATTTTCTTTCTTTTTTATCATACACAGAAAAAGATTCGTCAGCCACTGATTCCTCTTTGCCTACCACACCTTTGACTAAACGTGAAACACTATCGACTACACAAGCGGCAGCAAGTTCACCGCCAGTCAAAACAAAATTACCTAAAGAAATTTTTTCATCAATAAATTTATCAACGCGCGCATCAATAGCCTCGTAGTGCCCAGCAATCAAAATCAAACGATCATATTTGGCAAGTTGCTTTACTTTATTTTGATCCAGGGTATTGCCACGAGGAGTCAATAAAATAACTCTTGTTTTCTTGTTTTCAATTTTATAAATTCTTTTCAGAGTTTTATAAACTGGCTCTATTTTGATCACCATGCCAGGCCCTCCGCCATAAGGGGTGTCATCAACTGTTTTTCTTTTATCAGTTGCGGCCTCACGGATATCGTGAGTATGCACTGAAATTAATTTTTTATCGCGTGCTCTTTTTAAAATTGAGGAATCAAAATAGCTGTCTAAAATATTTGGAAAAATTGTCAGAATATCAAATCTTTTCATAAAATTATTTTAATCCCATTTCTTTTTTATAGCCCTCTAGCCATTCTGGTAAATTGACCTGTGGCTCCCAGCCCAAAAGCTCCTTAGCTTTTTTGTTATCAGCCAAGCTTTCTTTGGGCTCTAGTCTAGCTTCGATATTTATACTTGGTCCACCAATCATTTTGGCCAGCTCATTGATGCTGAAACTTTGACCACGACCAAGATTAATCACTTCGCCACTACCCACTTTGTCACTCTCCATGGCTAGTATATTGCCCCGGACTATATCAGCGACATTAGTATAGTCGCGACGATTCTCACCATCACCGACTATAGTCATTGGCTCACCTTTCAATCTCTGAGAAACAAATATGCCCATGACTAGACAATAGGCACCTTCTAGAGCTTGGCGTTTGCCATAGACATTGAAGTAGCGCAGAGAAACTGTCGGCAGGCCATACACTTGAGTAAAGAGACGACAATAAAGTTCGCCAACATATTTTTGTAAACCATAGGGGCTCAATGGTCTAGCTGGCATAGTCTCCACAAGCGGCATAGTCTCCTGATCACCGTAGGCTGAAGATGAAGCGCTGTAGATTACTTTTTTTACCTTAGCATCGCGGGCTACCACTAGCACATTAAGCGTGTTGGTCAGATTCATCTCATTAGAAAAAATCGGATCTTGGATCGAGGGCTGGACGCGTGGAAAGGCGGCCACATGAAAAACATAATCAACATCCTGAAAAATAGGCTTGATGTCTTCTATCTTTTGTAAATCTAAAAGATGAAATTCCGCCTTGGGATTGATATTTTCTTTTTTACCAGAAGACAGGTTGTCTATGATCACTACTGAGTGCCCTCTATCTATCAGAGCATCCACTAGATTTGACCCTATGAAACCTGCTCCTCCAGTTACTAAACATTTTGACATATATTTTTATATTACTTCTTTACCTTACATGATATTTATAAAAAACAAAAGCCCCAGCTTTTCTATTTTAACATATTTTATGATAAAATATAGTTATTAATAAACTTTAAGCTTTAAAACTATGAAACTCAAATTAATCGCTCTGGCTCTAGTGCTGATCTGGCCACTGAGTAGTCTAGCGATCCAAGCCCACAGTAACAACTATGTGACCCTGGCTAGTGACCAGACCATAGCTGGCAATTACTACGCTGCCGGTAACAGAGTAGAGATCTTTGGTACAGTCAATGGTGACGTCTTCGTAGCTGGCAATGACATTGTTATCGACTCCACCAATATCAATGGCGATATCTTTGCCGCTGGCAACACCATCAATATTAGAGGTAAGGTCAATGGCTCCTTACGCCTAGTCGGACAAAAACTGACAGTGGATGCTGAAGTTGGTAGAAATATTTTAGCAGCTGGACAAAATTTGGATCTAAACAAAGACGCCAAAGTCCAGGGCAATGTCACTTTTGCTGGACAGACTGCCAGCGTCTATGGCCTGGTCAGTGGTCGCTGGGAATCAGCCATAGAAAAAATGCGTCTGCAAGGACAAATAGCTGGTGATACGGACATATATCTGGGTAATAACGCAGAAGCCAGTATCGATCTATCAAATGATGCCAATATCAGTGGTCACCTCAAATATTGGTCTACCAAGACCCTCAATCTTGATCAGACAAAAGTATCTCAAGGCATAGAGCGACAAGGCATCACTCAAGCAGTCAAATACAAAACTAAACAAAATTTTGGTTTATTTTCTTGGTTGTGGCAAATACTTTCAACAATCATCATAGCATTACTGTGGTGGCGTTATCAAAATAAATTTTTCTACCAAGCTCACGAGCTAGTAAAAAATAACAAGGGCAAAAGTTTGTTGTGGGGATTTTTATCATTGATCGCTGTGCCGGCACTGATTATTCTTTTGATGATTACTGTCATAGGTATACCTTTGGCTCTAATCATTTTGGCGATGTGGTTAATCACACTATGCCTCACCAATATTTTAGCTGCCTGGTTATTCATATATTTGATCCAACAAGCTTGGTGGAAAAAATATCACGGTCAAGCTTGGGCTCTACTAGTCATGAGTATTGTACTCTTTAGTCTAGTTGGTAAAATACCATTCATTGGTTGGCTGGTTCATTTGATATTTTATCTTTGGGCCTTGGGCGCTATTGTCAATCATTTTTATCACAAAAAAATATAATCAATATTTTTTTAAAGAAACGAAAAACTCACCTTGCGGTGAGTTTTTCTATTTTTTATGTACAGATTATAATTTCAAATCGTCTACTTCTTCGTGTTGGGTTTCAACGCGAGGTCTTGGTGCAGACATTGTGCGACCTTCTTTCTCTGGTTCATAAACTTTCAAGTTTACGTAAGAGTTGTTTTTGTTGCCCATGATGCGCAACAAGGTTCTCAATGATCTAGCAGTTTGTCCTTGCTTACCAATTATTTTACCCATCTCTTCTGGGTTAACCTTTAGGGTCAATAACACACCACGCTCATCGATAGTCCTTTCGACAACTACGTCCTCTGGTTTTTCAACTAAAGCTTTGACGATTGTCTCCAAAAATTCTTTATCATTCATATTTTTTCTTGATAACTTCTTAACGTTATTCTTAAAGGTAAGGAATAACTTAAAGCATTATAATATAATTTAAAAAAACGGTCAAACAAATTTTAAGCAGCAGCAACCTCTGCTACTTCTTCTGTTTTTTCTTCCACTTTTGTTTCAGCTGGAGCTTCAACTGTCTCAGTTTTTACTTTGGCAGCCATTTTAGCCTTTCTCTTGTTAGTCAAGCTGACTGACTTGGCCTTTTTACCAGTCATCAATCCTTGCTTGATCAACAAATTCTGCAAAGAAGCAGAAACAACGGCACCCATTGATAGCCAGTATTTGATACGATCGGCTTTCAAAACAGCTGCTTTGCTTTGTGGGTTATAATTACCAACAATTTCTAGATGATCGCCGTACATATCGCGCTTTTTCTCAGAAACAACTATTCTGAACATAGCTTGCTTTCTGCGACCTACTCTAGCCATTCTTATAGCTAACATCCTTTTTTAGAAATTAATTATTAAAAGGTGCCAAAATATTACTATATTTGGGACGCTTTGTCAAGAATCACCCTATCAATAAGCACGACTAGACCTATATTTAAACTTTTTGATATAATACTCAACATAAAAAACTAGAGACAAACCAAATGCAAAAAATAGGATTTATCGGACAGGGATTTATCGGCAAAAGCTATGCCGATGATTACGAAGAGCGTGGCTATGAGGTAGTACGCTATGATCGTGGCCGCTTTCCCCAAAACAAAGACTTGATATCCACTTGCGATATTGTCTTTATCGCTGTGCCTACCCCCACCACTCCACAAGGTTTTGATGATAGTGTAGTACAAGAAGTTTTGGCCTTAGTTGGCTCTGGAAAAATAGCCGTCATCAAATCAACTATCAAAATTGGTACTACGCAAAAAATGCAGAAGCTATACCCTAATATTTTTGTCATGCATAGCCCAGAATTTTTGACAGAAAAAACCGCCGCCGAAGATGCTCGTCACCCTGATAGAAATATCATTGGTATTACTGATATAAACAACCAAAATCTAAAACACAAAGCACAGGATGTGATGACTACTCTAGCCAAGGCTCCCTATGAGCTCATCACTTCGGCCGAACAAGCAGAGCTTATCAAATATGCCAACAACTGTTGGTTTTACTACAAGGTAGTTTTCATGAACACGCTATACGATCTAGAACAAAAACACGGTCTAGATCATGAAGTAATCAAAGAAGCCTTGTCACATGATCCTAGAATCGGCTCTACACATCTTGATGTAGTACACCAAGGTGGCCGCGGAGCCGGCGGTCATTGCTTTATCAAAGATTTTGAAACATACATTGCCATGCTCAAAGATGCGGGACTGATAGAGCAAAAAAAAGTTTGTGAAGCTGTACGTGATATCAATATAAAATATCTGCGAGATAGTGGTAAAAACCCTGATCTCCTAAAAGATATCTACGGGCAATAAAAATACTCCGCCTCCGCCAACCGGCAGAAGCGGAGTATTTTTTATTTTATTTATTTGGCGGCTATCTCATCAGCCTGAGCAAAACTCATAGAAAGTAGTTTAGAGACACTGTCGTCTCCCATGGTCACGCCATAAATTATTTTGGCATGATGCATGGTCGCGCGATTATGAGAAATGGCGATAAACTGTGTCTTGTTTGATAGCTCTTGGAGTATCTCGCTAAAACGGATAGAGTTGGCCTCATCGAGAGCGGCGTCTACTTCATCGAGTACTACAAACGGAGATGGATTGGTAGCTATAATAGCGCAAATCAAGGCTATGGAGGTGAGTGCCTTTTCTCCTCCAGACAACATACTGATGCCTGACAATCTTTTACCTGGAGGTGTGGCTTTAATTTCTATGCCGTATTGTTTTTGTGTTTTCTTTTCTGATATTTCCCCATCGGCATCATCTACCTCCTCACCACCCAAAACACTTTCCTTGATGTCCAGTATCAATTCGGCTTTACCACCCTGAAACAATTTTTTGAAATAAGTATCAAAAAGTTTATTGATGTTGTGAAATGATTGGTCGAATTGCTTGGAAATAGACTCATCAAGATCTTTGATTATTTTTTCCAAATGAGCAATGGCTTCATTGAGATCATCGCTTTGTGTTTTCAAAAATTGATAACGCTCATCAACTTGTTGGAACTCTTCTGTCACAGCTGGGTCAATACCACCGATGATTTGTAGCTGATTTTTCAAACTAGCAATTTGTGCTCGACTGCTATCTGTATCGACATGTCCTATTTTTTTCGCTTGAAAATCAATCACTTCTTCCCCAATTTCGCGTTGCAAATCTTCTTGCCTGGTCTCTAGTCTAGCTAGCACAACCTTGACCTCGTTTAATATACTATTTTTATGATTAAACTCTTGTTGGATTTCTCTAAAATCCTTTTGAGCTTGCACTAGACTACCCTTTTTCTTTTCCTCTTCTTCATTAAAAGCACGAACCTCTTTATCAATTTCCTGAATTTTATGATTTTGAGAATTTATTTTTTCAACCAATATATCTAGTTGATTTTTTAAACCCTTATTATCTTGCTTATTATCAGCCAGAACTTTGCGTTCATTTTCCAGCTTGGTCAATTCTTGTTTGTCTTTGTCCAATTGTTGGTTGATGAGGGCAATCTCCTGCTCTGCCATAGCAAGTGAAGTCTTGGCCGTGTTGATTTCAGCTACCATGTTGTCCTTGCTCACCAAAAGCTGATTAAATTTTTCAGACCAATCTTGGTTGTTACTCTTGGCTGGACGAGCAAAATAATCCTTGACCTCTTGCAAGTTAGTAGTGATTTGCTGACATAGTTTTTTGATAGAGTCTAGCTTGTCCAAAGAATCAATGCTATCTAAGGCTCTAGCAAAATCTTGTTGCTTGTCCAGGAGGCTAGCGACCTTGTTATTTATTTTCTCATTGGACCACTCGTCATCTTTATTTTTTATCTCATCTTCTAGCTTCTTAAAATCAGCCAATATCACTTTCTGCTTAGACTCCAGATCAGATACTTGTTCTCTGATTTGTTTCTGATGATGACGCTTTTCTTCTAGGTACAAATTTTGCTGATTGATATCGTTGGCTAGCGTATCTAATCTTTTTTTGAGCCATACTATATCAGCCTGACCAGTCGATATCAGCTGGACATCCATCTGTCCCTCGACTATGGCCTTTTCCTTGAGCAAACTATTCAGTTCATTTTGAGCTTGGCTCAAACGATTTTGTAGGTGATCAAAATTACTCTGACGACTTCTGCCTTTTTCTTCTTTTTCCAAATTGGTCTGCAGATCTACTAGCTTTTGATTCAGCTCTGATACTTCTACCAAAAGACTTTGGTGTCTTTTTTTGTGACCACTCAATTCATCATTTAGCTGATTGGTCAAAAAACTATAATAATCCGTCTGTAAATTGTGTAGCTCTTCTTTTAGTTGTTCACGTTTTTCTAGTTTTTTTACTTGCCTCGTCAATGATCGCAAGTGTGGTTCCAATTCATTTAGTATCTGGCTAGTCTGAGCTAAATTATTTTTGGCACCTTCTAGCTTATTGATAGATTGATCTTTTTTGATTTGGAATTGCCTGACACCAGTAGCTTCGTCAAAAAACTCTTTACGCTCAGCAGACGATGAAGTCAAAATAGAATCTATCATACCCTGTCCAATGACGCTATAGGTCCTCTGACCAAAATTAGCCTTGGCTAATAGTAGTTGGACATCCATCAAGCGCACACGACTATTGTTGATCAAATATTCACTCTCACCATCGCGATCAATGCGACGAGTGACTATTATCTGCTCAAATTCTACGTCAGCTAGATGATCCTGATTGTTGAGATAAAGACTCACCTGAGCATAGCTCAGACGAGCCTTCTTATCAGAACCAGCAAAAATAACGTCTTCAGATTTTTTGCCACGCAAAGTTTTGGAGCTTTGTTCTCCTAGTACCCAACGGACTGCATCGGCAATGTTTGATTTACCAGAACCATTGGGACCGACTATGGCCGTCAGTTCTCTATTAAAAAGTAGTTCCGTGTTATTGGCAAAAGATTTGAAGCCCTGAATTTCTAATTTTTCTAAATACATAATAAAAAAATAAACGCTATTTCAGCGCTATTATTTTAACATATTTTACTTTATTTGATAAATAAAAAAGCCCCGCTACTATCCCTAGTAGCGGGGCGTGATATTGAGGCGCCGCCTCAGCCAAATGTGCAAGCCACGTAGCGCCTGCCCCCATCTTCCCGTGCGCCTACGAGATAGGGCAGACCAGCTTCAAGTCGGCTGGTTGCATTAGGCTTTTGGCGGCGCCAAACTGCAAGAACATTCAAATTAAAATATACAATACCAAAAAATATAAATATGTCAATAATATAAACAATAAAGAAAGCCCCCCACAAGTCGTCACTTGCAGGGGGCCGAAGGGGCTACTCGCTCTTGAGGAGTCAGCATCTTTAGTTAGGGTGATTCAATCATCCTTCATTTTCAAACACACTCCTTGCCTGCGAGTACCCCAACACGGTGGCATGAGCGATCTATTTAATTATATGATTTATAAATTATATTGTCAAAGTAAAGATATCCACCGTAGATTAAAATACCAATATTACTTACTTGCCTACACACAAAATATCAAACTACGTCTCGCCCCGTTGCTATTCCGCTTGCGGAATAGCTGTGGGGTCAAAAAAAATTATACACAAGACAAAAGAAAAAATGGTTCTACCACCCTTTTACTTTCAAAGCCTTTGTAGCTGCCGCTGTCTGAGCTTCTTGTTTGCTATAGCCCTCACCATCAGCGACTAATTCTTTATCCAAATATACCCCAATCAAAAATTTCTTGTTGTGATCTGGTCCAGATTCTGACAAAACCCTATAGCGTGGTGTGACGCCATTTTTTTCTTGAGCCTTTTCTTGAAAACGACTCTTGGCATCTATATAATTTTGGGAGGCAATGATTTCTGGTAAAGTTGAAAGAATATTTTTTTTAATAAATTTATCTACTACTTTGAATCCTTGATCCAAATAGATAGCACCAAGCAGAGCCTCCATGGCATTGGCCAAAATATAAGCCCTAGCTTTCTTGTTGGTGTCTTGTGATTCACCTTTGCTCAAATACAAAAAATTATAAACACCAAATTTTTCAGCAATCATAGCTAGATGAGTAGCATTGACTAGAGCTGAACGCCAATTGGTCAAGACACCTTCATCATCTTGATAATTGTGGTACAGATAATCAGTCACTGATAATTCCAAAACTGCGTCACCCAAAAACTCCAATCGTTCATTTTGATCGATTGGAAAATCTTTGTGTTCATTGAGATAAGAACGATGCACCAAGGCATTTTTCAAAATATCTGTATCTTTGAATTTTACTTCTAGCTTTTCTTCTAGTTGAGCAAGATTTTTTTGCATCTTATTCCAAATTTAATTTCTGTAAAGCGGCCTTGAAAATATCTTTAGCATTGTCATAGCTGATAGTACTCAAAACTTCGTGTTTGGGATACCATTTGACATCTAGTAATTCTGAAACTTTTGGCACAATAATATTTTTATCACTAGTCTCGACCAAAAAATATTTTATCAATTTGCGGTACGGCTTTTCGTCTGGCTTGTGTACTTTGACTTGTGTTTCGCCCAAAAAATCTTTAACAATGAGGTTTTTCAGACCAGTTTCTTCACCCAACTCTCGAGCGACTGCCTGCTCTAAACTTTCACCATCTTTGACACCACCCTTTGGGAATGTCCACTTACCATAAGCATCAAGCAATAAAACAAAATAATATCCATCTTCTTCTTGGCGGTAGATTACTCCACCAGCTGAAACTTCTTTGATACCCTGACTGACCAAAGTCTGTTTTTCTCCTTTGGTGATCATTTCTTTGTAGATACTACCCAAGACACCATTTACAAACTTACCGCTAGCGTCTCCGCCAAAAGCCTTGGCCAATTCTATGGCTTCATTTATAGCTACCTTTGGTGGTATATCATGATCAAATTTTAACTCATAAATACCCATGCGCAAAACATTGCGATCCACCAAAGTGATCTGATCTAGTGGCCACTCAGGAGCAAATTTGCCAATTAGCTTATCGATGGTCTCTTGGTTGGCCAAGACCTTTTTCACTAGACCCAAGGAAAAACCCTGATCATCAAACTCCGGAGCAAATTCTTTTTTATTAAAATTCAAAATATCATCAATGTTTCCTTGATGATTATTGAAGTCCCATTCAAAAAGCGTCTGCAAAACAATAGTTCTAGCTAAATGACGATTAGCCATGATTTATTTTTTGTTTACTCCACCTTTGGCGGAAATTTTTTTCTCTCCTTTATAGAAGCCGCATTTATTGCAGGCTCTGTGTGGCAAAATAATTGCACCGCAATTTTTACATTTGGTGGTGCTAGCTGTTTTCAAGGCAAAATGTGCTGCCCTGCGACGAGCTGAACTTTTACTAAGTTTCTTTGTAGGTAAACCCATAATTTTTTATAATTAGTTTCCTGATTCTAGCTAAATTTCTTATCTTGGTCAAGATGGATAGCTACTAGCAAACAACTTAACTAAAAGCAAGAAAAAGCAGATAAATTATACCAGAATTTTAGACTATTGACAAACTGACCTAAACATGATAACATCAAACGTCTACCTTCAAAGACCCTTTATTAACATTTTTTCAGGCAACTGTGTCCACGACAAGCATGGGAATCATTTTTTCCGTATAATTTGGTTCAGGCTGAATTATTTCAAGAAATGGTTTTCTTGGACACAGCTGCTTGGAAAAATAAAACAGCCCCGTTAGCCTCCGCCGATTGGCGGATGGCGGACGGGGCTGTTTTTTATAAATATCTTACTGTGCTGGAGTACTGCTTGGCGTACTACTAGCTGTAGACCCTCCATTGGTCTCAGCATCAATCTCTTCTTGTGTAGCTCCTATCAGACAAACTTCTTGCCATGGTATATAGTGACTGGCAAATGTCTCTTTGACTGGTTCACTCTGACCAGGATACCAGACAGAATAATCAAATTTGGTATCAGCACCAGTGTGGGCAGCTTCTGTACATTTCTTTTGACCGGGCTTTAAGTCTGTGGTTTTGATTTGCTTACTTGGTGGTGGCGGCACCAAATTATATACCACTGGCTTGGTGGTGGTAGCCACACGTCCATCACTCGTTCCCCAAAAATCAAAGTATAATTTTGTGCCCTCTATTCTAGACTGAACCAAAATATAGTGCCCTGTGTCATTGAGGAATCTCAGGTCTGGCTTGGGATCATAGATGGTAGCATCCATGCCAGCTGGTTCATAATAGCTCACTCTATAAGAATGGTTTCTCCTCTCTTTGATAGGCAGACCAGTGCTCAAGGCTGCTCTAAATACAGTGGTGCCAATCTGACACAAACCACCACCATACTCAGGAGTTGTCTTGTCACCCTTGATGACCAGCTCTTGCTTGTAGCCGTGCTCTCCATCAATATCACCTAAAGCTGTAATCAAGGAAAATTCTTCGCCTGGATTGATGAGTAAACCATCAAGAGTATCAGCACCAACACCAATATTGTGCACGCGGTTGACTGGGCTACCTTTAAAGTCAGATTCTCCTGTGCCCAAGAGCGTGCCTATGCCTAGATCGTTGACTTCGCTATTCATGACTTTTGGTTGCACTACTTCTATGACTAAATCAAAGTCTTTTTTGTTGTCAGAAATTATTTTTTCAAATTCAGCTGTGGTCTTTACCCAGTCGATAATCCTGCCCTCATGACTGTCCATAAATTCTGTAACCTTGCCATTGTTTAATTTGAACTTGGCATCTTGTACCAAAACTTCTATATCAGCACTTAAGCCCTTGTCGTCAAAATATTTTTTTATTTTTTCTACATCAAGGCCCAAGAATGCTTTATTTTTATTAAACTTTATTTGTAGCCACTTGCGCCAATCTGTGTTACTGATGACGGTCTGCTGGCCATCATGATTGACCACTAGGTCGCCCTGATTCAAGGTGTTTAAAATTTGATTACGAAATTTTTCTATCACCGCACTATTGACCAGTGGCTTGTCGTCGATGACAGCCAAATGAATGTCTGATGGTGCTATGTGCTTGATTTGCTCTTCTGTCTCTACCATGGCCTGATCATAGGTAAAAGTACGACCTACGATTTCTGGCGTCACTTGCAAACTATTATCGGCACCAAGCTGAAAACTAGCCTCTTGTTTGGCATTTAATAAACCACTAAAATCATCTTGCAAAATACCAAGGTGACGCTCTTTATCCCAAGTATATTCTAGTGACCAGGTCTTGCCACCCAACATGACATTAATCTTGTTCAGCAGATTACTGGGCCTTTCATCCTTTTGAAATTTTAATATGCTTTCCAAACTTTTTTCCGGCTGCCAAATCACAAGAGGAAATGAGCTGTCGGCTGATCCAGAGCTCACTATGGGATAAATAACAGCTTGCTTGTCTTGACCGACATACACAAAGCCCCGACGACTAAAAGCATCTAGCTCGGCTTGTGTTTTCTTTTTGGCTTGTTCGTAGGTCAAATTACCAATATCTATACTACCAAGTCTGGTACCCGGCAAATATACATTGGCGTATTTATAATTAATGGTGGCATTAGCCACAAAAATAGCAACCAAGATAAAACAAACAGCTGTGGCTGATATGATAATTATTTTTAACGACAAATATTTTTTCTTGCCCTCTGGCAAAATTTTATCCTTCAACATCATTGCCTATCAATTCGTTTAAAACTTTCTTTTGACTCTCCTCCATTGCCTTGATAGCACCGGAGTCAAGAGACAAATAATAATCCTGATTTTCCTCAAGCTTATCTTCTAATAGATAACTATCAAAAATAATTTCGGCACCAGCTTCTGTCTGAAAAACCAATTTGTCGTCTTGGTGCCTAACAAATTTTATTAATAAATTTTTTATTAGCATATTAATTATCGTCCTCTACAGAAATTTTTTTACCATCATGGTGATGCACCTTTGGCAATACTATAGTGAGTATTCCATTTTTAATGGTGGCTTTTATCTTGTCTACCTGTACCTCTAGTGGCAAAATAATTGACCTAGAAAAACTTCCCCAATAACACTCCTTATAAAAATAATCATCTTCACTAATAGATTTGTCATGCTTGCGCTCACCACGGATAGTCAACATGTCATTGTGAAAACTGATATCAATATCGTCAGGCTCAACTCCAGCAATAGTAGACTTTATGACAATGCTGTTTTTATCTTGATAAACATCAACTGATAGCTGACCCTCTTCATCAAAAACATCTTCTTCGCGCTCATGTTCTACTGGCAATGTTTCTATTTCTTTTTCTTGGTGATTTTTTTTATTTTTCTTTTTAAACATAGGCTTTGTTTATGCTTGTATTATAAAATTTTTGAACCTACTTGTAAAGGACAAAATTGCCTTATATCCTTATTTGTGTTAAAAGAAAAATATGGCCATCCACTCTACAGAAGGAGGTGAGGCCGATGACCAGGTTTAGACTCATCAGTGAGAATACCCACATCTCACACAAGCCACTGTGGTGCACAACAGGCGTTTTCTTCCTGCTGGGCATCCTGGCGGTACTAGTGGGTCCTGCTTTTGTGCCAACCTGGGTAGCCAAAGCAGCTAGTCTCATCTTGATTTGCTTGGGGGCGATGTTCGCTACCATATGGGTGGTGGTGATATTATCCTTCCACAATGTCCCAAAGTTGCGCCGTTGGAGATGGCGCACACCAAGGGACAGGTGATGTCAATGTTTCACCACGATCAGGGACTAGCGCTTCTGCACTGGACACTATACAAGATAGTTCCAGTGCAGATTTTTTTATAAAAAATTAATCCCCCCGCCTCATATATATGAGACGGGGGAAATTCATCACCACACAACTTAGTGCAAATACTTGACGAAGCTCATGTGTCGCAACTGATCCAAAAAATTCAAACACTGAATTTGCGGGTCTTTGTCGGCGGGAACTGCCACAGCTGTCCAATTGACATTATTGACCTCAAACCAGCCAACACGCCAACCCAAGTGATTGGCAGACTGGTATTCGTCAATTTCCATGATCTGGCCCGGGTCTAGGGGATGGTTCAAGATGAAGTGCAAAAAACCATCACCCAGTACCACCTGGTACAAGAAAGCCTGTTCGTATGGCGGCCCAATCAAACCTGTGCCGCCAATCAAACAACGGTAGTCTAACTTATCGCCATAGAAACAATCGCGACCCTGATCATAGCTAGCCCAAGACGGCCAAGCCATAATCACTAGCAGCAAGCAAACAAGGCGCATCATTGTCCTCCCTGACTAAGGTATTGTGTCGGTGGTGAATATGGGGCGAAGGAACTTTTCAAGATTAAATATTATATACCAAATATATAAATTGTAAAGAAACAAAAAAACCGCTTCAGCGGAATTTTCATGGTGGGCATAAGAGGATTCGAACCTCTGACCTCTACAATGTCAATGTAGCGCTCTAACCAACTGAGCTATATGCCCTCTATCTAATATACAAATACATGGCTGGTCTGTCTTCCGGCTTATCGATCAAGGCCGGCTGCCAACTATCTATAGGCCAAACGTATGCAATAACTTTGGCACCTGGCTTCAACTCTCTTTCTAATTTATCTTTTAACTTATCGTAAATACGTGGAATCAAAAAGAAATATACAACATCTGCTTCACTCAAGTCAACCAACCAAAAATCACGAAATTTTATTTGTGCTTTACTGCGAGTCAAGATCTTTCTCAATAGTGCTCCCACAAATGGTAAGATAGCAACTTCTAGTCCTGTGGCCTTAGCACCTTTTTGAGCAGCTGCCATGACTACGATACCATCACCACAACCTAGATCGTACACTGTCTGACCTGGCTTTATATCGGCTAATTTTAAAAAACGATTAAGATCTTTTTTCCAAGTTGGCACCCAGCCAATACCACGCACCAAGGAATAAACCGTGGTGATGACAACAATTAAAATTAAGATTAATAAAAATTGATTCATGACTTGATTGGTGCCGGAGAGAGGACTTGAACCTCCACAGCCTTGCGGCTACCAGCTCCTAAGGCTGGCGTGTCTGCCAATTTCACCACCCCGGCGTATAAGGGCGCTGTTATTTATACTAAAAAAAAAGAAAAAAGTCAAAGATAAGACCCGCTAGACTAAAGTCTAGCGGGTCTCTTGTGTTACGTCGTCTGCCGACTCAGATGACAAAAGCGTAGTTGCCGATCGACAGACCAGCACCAAAGGTGGTCACGACCACCAAGTCACCTGACTTCATGTCGCCAGCCAACACCGCCTTAGAGATCAAGGAACCAGTCGAGGCACCAGAGGTATTACCCGTGTACTCGACATTGCGATGAACCTGGCCACTGAAAGTTGGCCAGCTTTCTCGCAACTTTTCTTCCAACAGGTTGAGTGTCTTGCTGCTGGGCTGGTGTGGCACCAGATGATGAATGCTAGCCGGTACAATGCCAGCTTGAGCAATGTCTTCGACAAGGATGCGAACCACTTCTCGACCAACAAACTTGTGAACACCAAGACCCTTTTGAGAGAAACCATCTTCCGTCTTGGTGATCAGATGTAGCTGGCCATCAAATGGCTCACACCTGATGTCGAAAAACTTGAACGCCTCGTGTTCACTGGCGGTCAGCAAAAAAGCAAAAGCAGCGTCACCGAAAAGATTGCTTCCCTTCCAATCATCAAGCTTGGCTAGGGTAGTGGCCTTTTCAGCGCAAACCACCAAAACTTTTTTAGCCACGCCAGAGCGCACCAGATTCCAGCCATTGAATACGGCCACGCAACCAACCGGACAAGCCTCCTGAATATCATAGGCCATAGCTTGAGAGCGCTGACCCAAGCCATGCTTGATGCGATCAGCTAAGCTGGGATAGCCCGGCCCGGTGTTGCTACCGGCCACGATAGCATCGAGCTCGAGAGCTGAAACGCCAGCTTGAGCCAGACACTTGCGTGCAGCAATCAACGCCAGATCAGAAAGCGGTCCATCGAAAAAAATACGATGGTGAATACCAGTCAAAGAAATCCAGCCATCAGCAATGGCCATTTTGTCTTCGTCTGACCAGGGTGGCAAGTTTCCGAACAGCTGACAACGCGTCTCGAAAGACAGCATGTCGATGAACTCGACCTGACTGATACTCCGTAGACGCTCCGGATCGTCCGACAGCTCAGTGTGTCCGTAGCCGATAATGGAGCAATTCTGAACAGACGACAGATTGGCAATGTTAATGAACACGACAGAACCTCCTGTTAATGGTAAGTGGAAACTTCCTGCCTCTAATCTTGCTCATTATTACCCAATATTATAAAAAGGTCAAAAATAAAGGGGGTCCCAACTTTGTGTTAGAACCCCTACAGACGCAGCTTTAGTACCACCACTTTTCTATCGACACCATATACCACAATGTAGCCGTAGTCCTCTTCTTTGATCACGGCTACTGTGCCGGCATCCGCTTCCTTGTGTATGCGGTCAAAAAACCTGGGCTCGGTGTACTGACCAGTGAAAGTGTTAACGAAGCAGTTGCCATTTGGCAACAGATCAACAAAACGCTGACCATCGGGTAGACGATCCACCAATGACCAAGGCATGCGCCCCCTGACTTGGTAGAAATTCTTGACCAATGGTTCTAGTACTTCGGCCTGAAGCTCTGATTTCTTGAACAACTCAGCATTGTGTTTGCTTTTTTCCCAATCCCTGATCGTGAGATAGATCACCAGCGCTGCACTAAGCAGAATGAACAAGGCCTCTCGCCAACCCAGCTTCCTCTTCTTCATCAAGGCACCTCCCCAAGAAAGTAAAAGTTAACGTCTAGTTTCTAAATGAAATTACCACTTTAATATAGGGGTGTCAAACTCTTCTGTTTTTTATTTTTTTATATACAAAAAAGAAAAATAACCCTAGCAAAATAAATAACAAAATAATTTTTATAGTTTTCTTGGTTTGTGAAAAATTACTACCAGCCACCGCAATGTTTGTACTGGTGGCCAAAGAAATTTTCTCCCCCAAAACTTTTTGTTCCGTTTGCAAATCCTTCTGATCAAAAACATCAAGACGAATACTTTTTTCATTGGCTTGCAATAATCCAGTGGCGATTATTTCAACTCCTTTGTCTATTTTTAAATCTTTAATATCAAATTTTAAACTAAGGCGTAAATTATAATCTTCATCAATATCGTCAGACAAATAAATATTTTTTCCATTTTTTTTAACTACTACTCCACGTATTGTCAAAAGTTGTCCATTGTTTTCAATATCAACATCGCTACTTTCTATGGCCCCTGATTTTGCCAGCTCCCTGTTTTCTATCAAGGATACATTTTCTATATCCTCTACCTTGACTCTCAACCAAGGATCAAGGCGAGTGATTTTACCAAAAATATTCAAAAAATCCCCACGCAATAATTTAGAAAAATCAGCACTACCATAAACTTCAAAAAAATTATTATCTTCATCTAGTACATATAATATCTTATTGTTCTGCCCCCAGACCGTAGCTTGGATATTCTCTACTTGACCCTTTTGCAGTGTTTGATTGGTGGTGGCAGCCGCCTCTAAATTAATGATGTTTATCTGACCGGGACTAGGACTGTCGCTGATTGACCACTCTTGATTATTCATGTCCCAGGCATAAGATTGTCCTTCTGGAATTTTGCTATATTTAACTTCTTGCCACAGCTCATTCACTGGGGTCAAAATACGGACACTGTCTTCGGTATTATTGAGAGTGATCCGACTAAGACTCCTATCTACCACCAAAAAACCACCCGCCACGATGCTGGTGCTGGTGGCAAAAGTGTAGGCCTTACTACCACCATCTTGATCGTCCAGTTGCCAACCCAACAAATCAATGTCCTTGGCACTAGCATTGTGTAGCTCTATCCACTCGGCATCATCGCTGCCAACTGGGTTGGGTAAAAACTCTGTAATCAATAAATCATTTTTGTTAAAATCAATTGGCTTAATATCCTTTAATTTCAAATCAAGCTCTTTATCTTCTACAACAATATTCTTACTAAATTCATTGCTTATGCCAGCTGGGTCTACTACTTTTAATTTGACTAAATAATTTCCAGCTTTTTCATAGGTATGATTTTCTTTGGCCTCATCACCACTTTGTCCATCGCCAAAATCCCAAAAATATTTTAAATCACCCTCTTCTGGATCAGTGGAATCAGCTCCCGAAAAAATAATTTTAGTATCCACAAAAAACTGATCGCCGTCTATTTTTATGACCGCTTTTGGAGCTTGATTGTCTGGTAAGAAATTTACCTGTCCTGGTGTCGGACTCGGTGTCCAGACAAAAGAGCCATTGATCAAAGCAAAGCTCTTGCCCTCTGGCGCGCTAGCTTCATAGATCGCACTATCCAAAATATTATTGCCAGGCGAATATATTTTGACACTGTCGCCACCAGTGTTATTGAGTGATATTTTAGTTTGATTTTTATACAGCACCAAGTATGCTTGCCCGGCCAAAAGCAGTCCCTGTCCTATGGTGTATTGACCAGCCGAATTATCCTGCAACTTAAAGCCAGATAAATCAACTGTATTTTGACCTTGATTGTATATTTCTATCCACTCAGCCTCATCACTACCAACTGGATTGGGTAAAAATTCTGATATCCTTATCTGCGACCAATAATTATTCGTGCCTCCGCCACCACCCCCACTGACTGGTGTATCGTCAATTGGTGGAACCTCATCATCACCCGGTGAATCATTGTCATCACCGCCATCTGGTGGTAAATCAATGCTCTGACTTTTGGCTTGACCTGGTGTACCGCCCAAGACAAAACTTTCTTGCCAATTGCTCTGACTACTGTCTTGCGTCAGATTAATTTTCTCTAGTGTCTTGTTGTTACCACCAGCACCCCAAATAGCCTCGTAGCTAGCGCTGACGCCCTGTGTCTGACCACCATCAAAACTCAAGGCTATGGTGCTACTAGAATTATTGAGACTCATCACAGTGTCAAAAACAGTAGCTGTAAATCCTGGATGACTACTCAAAAAATTTTGCGCATCAGAGGCAATAATAAAATACTCGTTGGTGGCGATGGTGCTACTGCCATTAGCTAAATTCAAAATATGATTAGCACCATCAAAAAAACGCCATGTACCGGCGCCTGTTCCAGTCAAAACTTCTATTGTCTCTGACCCGCTGTTGTATACCTCAATCCATTCACCTCCGCTATCTGATCCCTCCAAGTCATACATAATTTCAGATATAACTAGATCGGTATTGGCAGCTTGGCTCACGGTGGGATAAAACCAAGGTAAAATTAAAATTATAATCGCCCAAAGACTAGTCGCCCTCTGAGCGAAAATCGCTTTTCTTTTCATATTTAATTGTTAATTATAATTATTGACCAAACTCCAAAGTTTCTAACATGTCGTTAAAAATCTTTCTATTTTTTTCACTGTACTCTTTTTCATAATAACTAATAGTCATGACCTGGTTAGTTATATAGTTTTGTAAATACACTATATCCGAATAAATCCAATCACGCTGACTAATATCTCTATAATTTCCCTGTATCCTATAATCTTCCAAGCTTCTAAAATGACTTATCTTTGGATCTTTGAGTGCAGCCACATCAGTGACAAGACCAATGGGATAATTAGCGTAACTATTAATTACTATTTTATTTTTATCTTTGCCAAAATAATCTAAGGTCTCATCATTAAAACCAACAACCTCTAAAGAATACGCTTCTGTCATTTCGTTATATTCCATATAATTCCAATCCGTCGGATACTGCACCCTAAAACACCCCTTTTTATTTATGTAAACTTTCCAACTAGCTATTTTGGCGTCGTTTTCAAACCCACAATTATCTACTGTTACCGGTCTAAAGATAAAATTACTGGCGTCCTCTTGTTTTTTTTCATCAAGAATAAGAATATTTTTATTTATTTGGTCACTTTTGATTTTTATTTGCCACATCAAAAATAAAATAAAAAGCAAGGTTATCAATAAAAAATATTTCCTAATTTGCTGCATATTAATTCTTAAAGTAATCATAAATAATCTTTTCTGTTTCTGCACATTTTTCAGCACCTTGGTAGCTTTCTAAGTCATCATGAGTTATTGCGCCACCACAACCATTTGACCACAACAAATAATCTTTATATGCGTGCACCGGACCCATGATACCAACATTACAAAAGGCTGGTGGTTCAATATTTTTAAATCCCAAAAACTTTTTATTATCCCACTTATAATAGTTTGGGGTTATCACGACCACCATACCACCAGGTAAGTTTAAACTTTTCATGCTACCACTTTCCGTAAGTTTCAAAAAATTATTAAATTCTTCATTGGGACAAGTTTCATCAAAAGATCTTTGACTTGGGTCTGTTATTTCTTGATAAAGACTAAAATTTTCTATTTGTTTAATGGTTGGATTTACTTTTTTGTTATTTACAAATATAAAATAAGCAACAAGCGATATAAGTATTAAAACTAAAATAATTTGAGAGTATTTTTTATTTAAAAGTGACATATTAAAAATTACCACACATCAATTAAGCTCCAGTTGTCATATTTAGTTTCTCCTGCCCACGGCCAATAAACTCGCCTAGTAACAATGTCCACTAAATGACGCCCTCCGGCACCAGAAAAAACATAATATTTATCATTATTTGACCAAAAACCATCTATAAACATACCGTCATTATTTGTAAACAATAAATAGTCTTTATCATTATCTACATCCCATAAAATAAATCGACAAAAATCAGTATTGTCACATTTCTGCTTCATACCAAAATGACCATTACCAGAGAGATGATAATTAAAATTATCAATTATTGGTTTATCCTCTATTAATCCAGAGGTTAAATCTAGCTTACGCAAAGACTTATCACCTATATACAAAATTTTATTGCCTTGCCTGGCAACTAAAAAATAGTATCCAAAGTTTTCGGTTAATCTATATTGGATTTTGCCACCTTCAATGACATATTTATAATATTGTTGACCCTCCATTCCACCACGAACTAACCCAATAACATGAAAATCTATTTTCCCAAAATCATCAATGCCCCCGACAACCTGATCACCTTTTCCCGCAAATGTTATTTGCCTTTTTTCACTCGTGTTATTAGCCAAATCAAAAACCTGATAATATTTCTTTTCCCCACTCTCTGTAAACAAAACCATAAAGCGACCATTATTAGAAAAAGAAAAAATTGGATTGTTGTCTTCTGGCACTAATGTATAAATTTCATTCTCACTGTGATTTAAAAAATTTCTCACCACCAATGATCCATTTTTAATAAAATATAATAAATTATGATTAGCATCTAATTGTAAGTCTGTTCGCCCTCCTTTAAATGTAATGTGGTCAGTCGTTTGACACTTATTGTAGGCACAGTGCTCCACTACAAAACCAGCAGGAGTGCTCCACAATCTGTAATGTGGTTTTATAAATATCAATTTGACTCTTTCTTCAATTTTTTTTGAATAAATAAAAGACCCGCCCGCTAAAATTAAACTTATTATTAAAAATATTATTTTTTTTCTCATATTTATAATTATACAATATCATCATAACATAAAAATAGCCCCGGACGGAGAGCCGATGCTCTCCGTCCGGACTTGCGCACGTCACCCACCAACCACGTAGTAACAGGTGTAGCGAAACACCTGGGACTCGAAACTGTCGAATGTGATGTAACGCATGTACACGGTGTAGCATGGGGGCTTACACCAATTACTCTCAATGATGTACATGCCACTCGTACTGGTTGCTGCCACAATGAAAGTATGTGGCGTGATGCTACCATCGGCGAGTTTCCAATTCGTCTGCACCACGCAACCGGGGAAAACTGCCCTGATGCCGCTCAGAGTCCGAAGATAAGGACTGGCACCGAAATACCAACCATATGCATCCGGAAGCGTACCGGGCAGGTTGACCACTGTCTTCGAGGCGTCCAGGACAACGGTGCGAGCCCAGTCCTTGCAGTTGAGACCGACCCTGACATTGTTATCACGGTACGCTCTCTCCAGGATTGCCTGATTGCGCGCAGCCTGACTCAGACCACGCCACCAAGCTTTCTGGGCATCAGTCGCCTTATCCGCCTGCCCATCAGGGACAGACGAATCCGGCTGATCGACCTGCACCGACGTCGGAGCATTCATGCTCTGCTCCTTGCGATCACAGCCCACCATCAGCGACAGCAGGCCCAACGCCAGCAGCAAGCTGGCCAGCAAGTAGAACTTGCGCTTCATGACACAACCTCCTCTAAAGAGACCAGAAACCAAGGCACTTCTTTGAGGGTAGCGAATCAAAACCTCCTTTATTGTAAAGAACGAACACTCTTTCTTTTGCCCTCACAAAAGATTGAGTTGGCTAAAAATTATTTTTCTTAGCCTGGACAAGGCCCGAAAGATACAGGCGAACTTTTTAGGCCTTGAGCCAAGATAAGAAAATATCTTTAATATGATAAATTAGTTATCTTCTTCGATTTGAATCTCCTCAATGTCTATTTCTTCTTTGGCATTCTCATCACCTTTTGACTCTTTTTTCTGACTACCGCCGAGCATGATCAGATCTGAGGCTACTATCTCGGTCATATATTTTTTATTTTTGTTTTTATCTTCCCAAGATCTATTTTGTAAACGACCTTCGATGAATACTTTCGATCCTTTTTTCAAATAGGTGGTAATAATCTCGGCCAAATGTCCCCAAGCTACCACCCGATGAAATTCAGCTCTATTTTGTTTGGCCTTAGTCTTGGCATCTTTCCAGACATAGTTGGTGGCTATAGTCATGGTGGCGACTGCCTGACCGCTGGGTAAATTTTTGCTGATCGGATCTTTGGTGATATTGCCAATCAGACTAACCTTGTTTAAATCCATATCGCTTTTCCTTTCTTTATCTGCCCTTCTTAAAGCAGGTGTTGATTAAAAGGCCAACCCAAAACCCCCATTTAACCCATGCCAAAACAGGGGTTTAAAAGTTGACGAATTTGATCATTTATTTTAATATTAGCCCTGAGGTTAACCATTCCTTCCGGGGATATGGCAATCTCAAAATCGCTTTTCTTAACAAAGTCCTGCCCAAAAAGCAGGGTTTTGTTTTTTATATAAGATAAATAATCACAAAAAAAACCACGATTTGTGGCCTGTTTTTTAAATATTTGCTTTTGTCTGTAAGAAAAATTGGGCATAGTTTAATTATTAACTATTCTTACAGCCGTCTCAAAAAAGAATGACGGCTTATCTATACCGTCATATTATCATCCTAAAAATTGTTGTCAAGATCTACTCCAAATACCCCTTTAAAAAACTCCACCTATGTATTTCGCAGGGACCATGTGTTTTTATAGCAGCCAAATGATCCTTGGTGCCGTAGCCTTTGTGTTTATCAAAATTATAGTTTGAAAAAATTTCATGATACTCCTCCATCAGCTTATCACGAAACACTTTGGCAATGATTGAGGCTGCAGCAATCTCTTGGTAGACGCTCTCCCCTTTTTTGAAAAATTCAGCCTCTGTATCAGGCCAATATTTTTTGGCGCCACCCACGTAGTCAGCCACAATATTTATTTCTCCGTGATTGATATCAATAATTTTTTTGAGCAAATCATTTAGTGCTTCTTGCATCACCAAGACATTGGCTAGCTGTATTCCTCGTTCATCAATAAATTTATTATCAATCAATTTTATACTAAACAAAAAATTCTCGAGGATTAATTCATTCAAGTCTTCTCTTTTTTTGGCTGACAATAATTTAGAGTCCTTCAGCTGTGCCAAAATATTTTGCTGATCTTTGGATCCGACGGAAAAAACCGCCGCCGCCACAATGGGACCAGCTAGTGGTCCTCGACCAACCTCATCTATACCAATTATATATTTAGCCATACCTATATTCTATACTTTTTTGACACAAAAAAGAAATGACCGCTATACTTATATTAGACAAGGTGAACATTCTCAACTACAGCTGAAGGGAGGTGCAAACATGGCTAAACAACTCAAAGTCTGGTCGGTACTCTTTGACAAAAAAAGAACTGATCACTTTGATTCAGATGGCTGGCCATATACCGTGGTACTGCACATGTTGCCGCCGTTTTATTTCATGGAACATGGTGACTGCGCATATGACCCAACATATGACAATGATTGCTCCTACACACACCCATATTTTCAACTGCGCGAAACAAGGGCGCTAGAATACCCCGCAACAGACGAGGGGACAAGCTTTGACTCTGAAGATGATTACGAAGATGAGCTGCCACTGCTTGGCATGGAAGTAGATTGGGAAGAACATGACAGGCTAGAGCATGAGTTTGAGCTAGACCGCGAGGTAAAGTCAGATGGCTTTGTGATCATCGCTTTGCCGGACTCGGTATTTGCTATCATGCCGTGGGATGTGCCGGACGAAAACGAAGACACAATGTTAAATGGTTTCGATTTCGAAACCATCGATATCCCCAAGGTGCCCATACCTTGTGCCTACAGCAAGCTGTCCTGACAAAACACCCCGCGTTGGCTAAAAGCCAACGCGGGGTGTCTTTTTTTTGAAAAAAATTATTTTTCCATGGCTTCAGCCAGGCGTCCTATAGCAAGGACAAAGGCTGCTGTTCTATAATCTACATTTTTCTCTTGGGCAATATCAAAAGTTTTTTGCCAAGCATCAATCATGATTTCTTTTAATTTGGCATTGACTTCATCTTCTTCCCAGTATTTATCTTCGTTATTTTGTAGCCACTCAAAGTATGAGACGGTCACTCCGCCGGCATTGGCTAGGACATCTGGTATGACCTCTACCTTGTTGGCAAACAATATTTTGTCTGCTTCTGGGGTGGTTGGACCATTGCCCATTTCCAA